>JBFYLN010000171.1:0-10858 GCA_041305425.1 Microcaldota archaeon
GTCAAATACGGATTCAGTTGAGTTTTAACATCCTGATATGCAAGAGTGGACAAAACGCACGGTTCGCACCATCCGTAAGTCTTTATGCTCGGCGCGTTCTGAAGGACATCACATTTTCCAATCTTTCCTGCTTTGTTTGCTTTGAGCAATAATACTGTTTTTGGCCAGAGTGCACTGTAAAAATATACTGGAAAGTTATTCGGGTGGCCGATTGTTCCTGACATCAAACCTGTAGCATCTGGAGTTACAATATTGGGGGTTGTATAATCATATATATTATGGCTAATTGCGTATTGGCCTCCTGCCCCTGAAAGGTATAATGGTTTTTGATGCGGGCCATACGCTATAACGCCAGTCGACGTTTTGGGTGCAAATCCCGTATAAGCTGGCATCCAGAACATGGAGGACCAGAGGAGGTCTGAGTTATCACCATTATTCCATTTCTGCGCTCCGAGATAAAACATCCTGTCCTTGTGGATGGGTGCGAATGCCGCTGTCAGCTTTTCCCAGGTTTTACTATCTTCAGTCCAGTTGTCTGTTCCAAGATCGACTTCGATATAGTTCGGGTTTGGAATTGCTGGAATGGTGTAGTTGCATGGAGATGGAACATCTGTTTCTTTCAAAACCATTTTCTTATTGCAATAATTATTACATTCTGTTAATTTAGATTCGGTGCACACATTCGATGCTTTGCATTGGCTTATGCATTCTGCTTCTGATCCGAATTCCGCTGAATAAATATATCCTGTTTTTATATTTTCGAATATCCCGCAATTCTTCGCAAACAACGTGTCTTTGAATTCACTTTCATCAGCAACAACATAGCCGATGATTTTCTGTTTGGTTCCAGAGGAATCAGTATAGAAAATATCATCCCTGTTGAAGAATGCGATCTGCGCGGCTGGCGGGTAGTTCGTTCCACTAAGGTCCGGAGGGCATGTAACCTGATTGTCGCCGGTTCCACCATCATCTGGGCAATCTTTAGCCGCTTTCTGGCTCCAGGCAAGGCTGTTTGGTATCGAGCTTATCTGATACCAGTTCTTTGAAAACCCGAGCTGCTGGAAATAGATGTGATTGAACGGATGGAGGAAATCTTCATCAAAAGTCGTATCATAGAGTGCATTTGTCTCAAAAGTGGTCGGAGCAAGGCTGAATAACCACGTCTTCACGCTAATTTTCGCATAAGTGAATGTTGGCGGCGTATTTCCAGAACCAAATGAAACTGATTTTACTGGCGAGCAGAATACCCATTGGTTTCCATCTGGGCCAGTTCCCTGGTTGCAATCTGTCGGCACTTCGGTCGGAGTTTCTCCCGCATCAGAAATCAATGATACGCCTCTGCTATAGAAATCTGTCTTGCATATCCCTGACATGCAATCTGCCGCACTGCATTCAAATGGAGCACGTGTTGCATTTGAATAGAACTCTTTCGCGTAGCTCATTGCGAGTTGTTTGCGATAAAACGTGCTGTCGATTTTTTTATTGAAAGCAGTTGGAATCATGGGGCCGAATTGTGGTGACGGATTCCCAAAAAAATTTAAGTAAGAAGTTACATTCTGGATAATCTTATATCCATCTGCAAATTTATACGATGATTTTTCAGGAAGGACTGCTGTCGGATTTGTGGAATTTCCAAACGTGAATGGTCCGGGGATATTAGAATCATCAATACAGTTCTCGGTTATTTTGGTTAGCGGATCAAAAGGTTTCAATGACGAATCAATATAATTCATATACCGATCCACTTTCCCTGCCGGGTTTGTCATGCAGAACTTGTCTGACATGGGGAAGTAATTCCGATAAAGGTCATACTCGTCAAAATTCTCCCCAACCCCGATCCTGAACCGGTTTATCTGAGCACTTGAGGTCTTCATTATCGCTTTCAGTTTCGAATCCATGGGCAGGAACCTGCACTGCGCATTATACAATCCCTGCATCCCTTCATCTGATGTTTCCGGAGGAACCATCTCATCGAAATCCTCTTCTGACGCGACACCAGGAGCAACGCGCGGCTTGTATGTGAAATCTCCGCAAACCATCGCAGTGCAATTTGGTTTTATGCAGCTTGTCAGCGTGTCATCAGAGCAGATCGGGACTTGCATTTCTTTACTTCCGATTGTTATATTGCAAAAACCGGCTGTGAGATTGCAATCTTCGTTTGTCTTAGAATAAAGATCTATGAATGCATCATTTGACATATTGTAAAAAAGGCATTTCTTGTCTACCGTTGCATTCTGCTTGACACAGCAGCCTGTAACCTGTGGTTTTTCTATGCAGCCTGGAATGAGGAGAAATACCAATGCAGCAAATGCAACTATTAACAGTAGTTTTTTGTTTTTCCAGCCTAGCATATCATATCACCTTTGAAACCATACGCATGAGCGCGTACGTATCTCCGCCAAGGAGCACCATCATGTATCTTACGAAAGCAAGAGTCAGGAAAAGCGCGACAAGCGGATGAAGAATAAGCCCGATATAAGCTTGAGAAAGCTGGTCCCGTAATCTTCCAGCAGCAAGCGGAGTTCCTGAAGCTCCCCCAGCGTTTGTATTCAACATAGTGACTGCAGCAGACATCGTTGGATAACATAGCGTCTGCGCAATCAGGCTTGCGCTTCCCATATCTGGCGGAATATCGATCCGAACAAACCCGGGGTCGAGCATGACAAAAAGTACTGGAAAAATAAAATACAATCCGACCCCAAGCGAAATGAATAGCGCTCCTGCTCCCCGGGTGAAATGGAACGAACGTAAAAATATTCCCAGTGGTATGAACATTGAAAGCATCGTATTCTTGATGTATAAGAGCATGAATGAGATTCCGTTCATCCCTACAAGAAGCGTTGTGGCGAGGTTGTTCGTCAATCGGATTGTTTCCGTTTCCTGGAACATGCTTCCGACCCAATCACCCCTGAAGAACGTAATCCCGAAAATAGACAATCCAAGGTTCATCAGGTTGAATTTCGCTGCAACATCTGATCCTGTAGTCACTCGGTCCTGAACCTCTGCAATGGCAATTGATTTTTCTTTTATCCTGCACCGCGCGATATCGATGGCATTGTCAAATGTCTTTTCTTCTTGGCCACTGATCTGTATCCCGCACAAGGGCGCGCTTCCGGATCCAAGAAACATGGTCGCGATTTGGCTTGTGCCAACCAATATCCCGATAAGAAGCACGGCGATCATTCCTGTAGCGACAGCCTGAAGGATTTCTGATTCAGCATAATGCTCAAGCTCAGTGATCTTGAAGCCTTTTGAGAACATAAGCAATACGGCGTTTATGATGAGTGCGATCACAACTGCAAGTATGCACATCGGAAGCCAGGTTGACCAGGTCCCGTAAAAGTTCATCAGAGAAAGAATCGGTAATATCATGTCTGCCATATGCTACACCATCTGTAAAATCCTGCTCAAATCTATCTCTTCTCCATAAAGCCTTGCAAGGTAAACCACCGAAGCGATTGTTGCAAGCATGGCTGCGGTTGGAAGGAAAACGCCTGCGATGAATGCGTATGCGGCAAAGGCGATCGCGCCAGGAACATTGTCACCGCTTGAGAAATAAATACTTTCGAATACTTTTGCACCTGCGATCGCACCACCTAATGAAGAGAGTGCTCCACCTGCCCCTCCCCATCTGGGAAATACAGACTCATCCGTATATCCTCCTATGTTTGGCGGTTCTTTCAGGAGCACTGCGCTTGTCAATCCGAAAATCGAAAGAATCATCGGATAAACGATCATGAATGAAAGCGCGACCGCAATCAGCAGCGATCCAAGCGGGCGCATGTACGGAAGCGAGCGCAAGAAGATCGCAATGGGAAGCAGGAAAAGGACAAATCCCCTGAAAATAAAAACAAGGATGAAAACAAAATTCAACGTGGTCATATACGCAACCATCGCGCTGTTGAAGAAAAGGTTCATTGCTCCCATCGCTGCCCCATATGCTCCAAGTGGCTGTTCATTAGATCCCGAGTAACCAAACAAACATCCCCATCCAATCGATCCTGTACTCATATCACATACGAAAGAACTCAAGTGAGAAAGTACGGTAAATGCCTGCAGATGATACCGGACAACAACAAGCGCATCATGGCTGAACTGGAGCGTTTCCAACAAATAATTCTGTGATGCAATATAGATGTTTCCAGTAGATGAGGGCGAGGAAATCCCGAATATCGATGCAACTGATCCCATATCGATTGCGCAAAACATATTCACTGTGATCAAAATGAACGCAACAGAAGCAACAGACATAACGAGCTGGACGATCTCTGATTTTGCCCACACGCTTACTTTTGGATTATTCATTAACTGACCAATATAATATGAGAAAACGACTATTAGGGTGGAAACGATCGCTGCGAGTGCGGCAATCTGAAGGATAGTGCCGTTAACGAATGATGAAAAATCTGCTGAACAAACCTCCATTACCATTCGTTGCACCTCCATTTGTGAATTGCAATGTGTTTCGTTTCCATCATATCACCCTTCCAAGTGCGCTGACATCAACTTCCGCCCCTGCGAGCGAAGTTATTGCGCGTATGCCAGAGATCATTAGCAGAAGCGCGACAATCGGGCCAAGAGTTGCTTTAACGAGAACAAGGAATATGTATGATTTCATATCTGTCCGGAGCTTGTTGTATATGCCTATTGCCGTATCCGAATTCCCATCGCTGGTATCACCTGGGCTGCAAGGGCTGCTGTCAACGCCGGATAAAGAAGCGACCGTGCTCGTGTAACCTGTCACTTCTGCACTTCCCAGGAAAGAATCTCCCAACATATCTACAAAAAGAATTCCTACTGGAAGCAATACATGCATACTGATTGCCATGCCAATTAGCAATCCACCCGCACCGCGAGTCACTCTGAATGTTCGCAAGATTATCCCAATAGGCAGTAAAAGCGTCAATGAATAATTCAATGCAATATCTATCAAGCGGTATATCGCGTTCAATTCGCCGATCGCAAACCCGATTATCGATCCTGCGAGCGAGAACGGGCTTGAAAGCATGGAAAATGCGCCGCAACCTGAAACCGAGTAACCCATCCCCTGCATATTACATGATAATGCTTGCGATGCAGCGAGCCCGACTTTTTTGTCAGTGCCTTGGACATTCGCATAAGCATCTGAGAGATTTTTCAATGTCCCATTTATGCTCAGCATGGCTGCGCTCTGCATATTTGCAGAACCTGCGGCAAGCTCTGGAGTTGCAGACAGTGTGTCAAGGATATTATTTCCTGCAAAGAACACCACGATCATCAGCACCAGGACTAGAAGCTGGTAAATCTCATCTTTGGCTGTGATCGTAAGAATATCAATTCCGAATCCAAAGCCGATCACATAAACAACAACAATAAGCATGAATGAAGTTATGATCGCCATTGCTGCTACACTCTGCCAAGCGGCAAAGCTCATGGAAGCCAACAAGAACAGCATGAACAATGTTTTCCTAATCATATTTTCCTTCATCCTCCAATCTTCATTATCCATTCGCAATCCATTTTCCTAACTAAAATATCTTTCCTAATCCTGGGATTTCTATATCTCCGCCGAGCATTGCCGAGAGTGCCATTATCACTGTTATCGTTGCCGCGATGTTGAATAGCGGAAGCAAATATCCTGGGACTAGCAGTTTTGACACATTCTTTATCTCTTCCCTGCCGACAAGCCCGTCCTGATCAATCTTTGAATAATCGCCCGAGGTTTTCGATGGTGTGTTGTCTGACGGTTTGCATAAGTCACCGCAGTTCATGTTTATGGGTGGATTATACGTATATTGTTCTTCTGCTTGTACGCATTGTTCGCATGCGCTTGCCGGGACCCGAAGGCGATAGTCTGCAGGGCAGCTTGTGTCAAGGGAGCATTTGTATGCGCCAATATCAGTCGTATAATTCGCATCAAGAACCGAGACCGATGGAAGAATCCTATGGTTTGCCGGGCATGCTGAGCATTTATTCTCAGGGTTCGGAATCGCATTTATCTGCGTTATGTCCAGCTTGCATGAATTGGAGCATTTTGCATTCGTGCATGCGGAAAGGTAATTTTTATTCTGGTCATAACACTGGGGTTCAGCGTCCGGCGAAACATCGCTTGGATTGGTGAACCTGCATTCCTCTGGGCAGCCAGCGCAAAGATCTTCGCATGATCCAAATTCTGGTATCACCCATGTGCAGCTCTTAGTTGCATCAGTGCTATCTGCAACACAGACATGCGGGTAATCATTGCATTTTTCCGCACCTTTCAATCCCGAATCAATGCTCGGCCTCCAATTCAGGTCCGTATATTTCGCGACACGGCAGTCAAACCTGGACGCAAGGCAATTTCCGCCCGCAGTTACGCCGTCTGCTTTCACATTGCAATCGGATTTCAATGGCGGGACCATCCTGCATTCTGTCGGGCATTTCTTCTGTTCTTCAGGCTCAATCTTTGCAACGAGCCTTGTCACTTTGCATTGTTCAGGTTCAACTGAACACGAAAGTTGCATAGAATAGTTCGCGCACAAGTTCGACCCGCTCGGGTATGGAAGTTCCCTGCAGCTCCGGTCGCAGCTTGGCTGAGCGCCTTCAATTGCCGTCGTGTTTTTTTCACAGGAATATACTGTTATTCCATTTATTCCAGGTGCACTATCTTGGTTTCCAAGAACAATCCTTCGTGCAATGTTCCCTTGGTCTTCTGGGAAAACCGCATAAACCTGCGATGTGGAATTGAGAAGAACGTCTTTTCCAAGCGTATTATTATAATAGAATGCAAGCGGAGCAGCATAACCGCATTCTATTGGACACGTACCCACTTCTCCTTGCAATCCTTTATCTCCATTCAACGTCATATCCAAAGTCATCCAATCAAAAATGAACATGGCAGGAAAAAAGAACATTATACCTGCAGCGATCGCGATCAAAAGCCCTCCAAGTTTTCTGCTGAAAAAGAATGTCCTTCCTACAATCCCCAGTGCCAAAATAAGTGGTCCTATCTTGAACGAAATTTCGTTGATGAAAAATTTCTGGGCAATCAATGAGGAAAGCAGCCCCTGGTAATATTCGAAAACAATCTGATAGCGGTCTGAGTCAAGCATGTATTGGCCAGCAACAGTTGTGGTAACTCCTGCTTGAGCGCAATATATTGTGTAACAATACAAACCAACCCTTCTGTTTGCCCATGCAGATGCATCCATGTTGTTTCGCACAACGTTAAGCGCCCCGTCCCGCGACGCATTGATATAGTCGTCAAGGTAAGCTGTTGCGGTCTTGTTCAGGCAGTTTTCTCCTGGATTGCAATCTATTCCGCCCGCCCCAGATCCTTTTACCATTGCTAAAACTGCAGTATCAATGAAAGCGACCGTTCCTATCAAGGCGATGACAATTATCACATTGGCAAAAACCTGCGTAAGTTCGCTCCTTGCCCATGCTTCCATTTCCGGCATCTCAAATCCGATTCCTATTGCGTAACCGATAGCAACAAGGATAACTGAAATGATTATCGCTAAAATCGCAGTGAGCTGCCAGTTTGTGAGTATCTCCAGGCTCGTGCCTGAAGTATTCGTAACTGTGGTGGTCAGGTTTTGCGCAACTGAAATTGTGCACAGCACGAGGAAAACATATGCGAGTATTTTGCTTATTCTCATTCATCATTCACCCGATAACTTTCAAAGCCTTATTCACTGCAGAAAGGAAAGTCACGAAAAGCGCGAGCGTGAGGTTCGGAAGGAAAAATGCCTGTGGCAAAAGCCTCCCCACATTCCAAAAACCATACGTGCTGCACCCATCGCCGAAAACTATATCATTGGTTGCCGAACTGAATGTGCTGCAATCTTGCGCCGAGATATCATACATCGCGAGATTGAACGTATACATGAATGGTATGATAATATATAAGCCGACAGAAAGCGCGATCAAGAAATTCCCCATCTGCCGCGTAGGGGGAAAAATCCTCAATAGGAATGCAGCTGGTAAAACCCATGCGATGACATTCTGGCTGATGAATTCCAGTATGATCTTTTGCATCGTTAGGCTGAGCAGCGCAGGTATGATGAAACTGTTTAGCACCATGTCATATTGCTGGGAATACACCTTCTTGTATGCGTCAGCGCTCACAGTTTGGGCGTTAAAAACTGGGATCTGGATCGTAACTGAAAACGTCGCGTACATCTGGTTGTTTATGTATTCCTTGAGGTATTGTTGTGCAATCTGCTCGGCATCGCTTTTTGCAAGCTTGATATAGCATGTCGAAACGCTCGATAGCTCTGCCCCTTCTGCATAACACGCGAGTGTCGTTGGCGTTCCGCTGGAATCGCTGACCATCATTTTCTCGAACGTGCTTGTGAAGAAATAACTCATCAATGTGCAAGAGAAAAGCACGATGCCACTGAAACTAATGAGTAGCCCAATTGAGACCGCAAGATGATATAATTCATCTTTTGCCAGGATCGTGAACCTTGGATTTCCGCTAAAGTTTCCAATCATGTAAGCGATCGCGATCCCGATTGCAGTAAGCATGATAACTATTGCTACGATTCCACCTTGCCCGGTGAGTATCACATCTGTTGCATTTCCGATGCATGAGGCTGGGCTAACGAGACTCGCAAACAACAATAGGAAGATCAATGTTTGTTTCATCATGTTAGACTAACCTCTGTATTCCGGAAAGATACCATTCTCCGCCAAGTGCAGATGAAATGCTCCGGGCACCTGAAATCGTTATCACCGCCATTATTATCGCATCAAGGTATCCGAGAAGAACGACGTTGTTAACATTCCCTAAAAACGGATATAGCACGTTAAATGCATCTGCAGCATATCCTTTTCCTTCACCACTAAAGGCGATCCAACCAAGAAGCGCAAGGTCATATGCGACTTGCATCACGATCATGATTATTGGATAAACTACATTTTGTACTAGGGGCTGGCATGCTGCATAAAGTCCTGGTCCTGCAATGGGGATCAGCAAGAGCGGCGCGCAAACCACAAGCGAGAAAAGCAGGTCATTAAGCGAAAGAAGCACACGGATGGGCATAAGCTGGCAAAGCGGTTCAGCGACAGTCATTGCCCACGTGCCTGGGTCAAGATTATCCAATTGCCCGGATGTCAAGTACGCTTTTGGATACGTTATAACTTTGTGCATTTCTCCAATCAGGATTACAGAGAATGGGAGCAGGACCATCGCGGCAAGGCAAATCGCGATCAATGTATTGCCTCCCTTTCTTGTGAATGGAATAAGGCGCAGGCAAAGGGCGATTGGAAGCAGGACCTTTGGAACTGCAGTATATGAGAATTTTATCAGAAGCAAAACTGCTTCATAAAGGAAAATCGATGTTGCAAGCCCTTGTGTCGCGGCTGCGAGCGAAGAGAAAAGGATCCCAGCACCAGATAATGGCGATGTTGAATATGTCAAGCCAACATACCAAAGCGGAATGCTCATATATGGAGAATAAGTAGCTGCTGCCCGAATTCGGGTTGCTGAGCGCATTATGTCGTACATCGAGCGGTCATATCCGTACATAGGGTCAGTCAGGATGCCGTTTATCACGTTTTCTGCTGCGATAAGATAATCGCCCTTTCCGGTTATCGCATTTGTTATGCCGCGAGAACCTATGAAGAATGTGTATAAAATGAATATCAAAATAACCGCTGCAATCAGTTCCCGGATCTCTGTTTTCACCCACGCGCTCATCTGCGGAGATGAGATTGCAGATCCGAGCATGTTTGTGAGGGCAAGGAAGATTACGACTGTTATCGCAGTCACTCCTACAAGGGGTGTGAAATCCACTGAAGCTGCATTTGAAATAGATGAAAGGCTGAATAAGAACAGAAAAAACAGGGTTAGCTTCAATCTACTCATGCTATGTTCTCTGGTGCTAAGCATTAAAATCTTTGTTCTTGATAGTCATCCATGAATCTGAAGATTTTTATCGTACTTCTCATTCTTGTCGCGAGTGTTTATCCTGTCAGCGGATGTGTTGCAACCGGCGATTGTCCTGACTGCAAAAAGCTGGACGGGGCTCCTAGTGCGGTCATGTTCCTCAGTACTAATTCGATAAATTATAAAACTACTGCAACACTTTATTTTGAGAATCTTTCTTCGTCAACCTCACGGCAGAAGATCGCGAATTCTGTTGTTTTAGTGAATGTCTATTCTACAACTTTCAGCGATACGTATAGGATCTATACTAATTCAGAAGGTGTTGCAACATTCAATTTCAGCAAATACAAGGATAGTTCGATGAGCATGAAATTCGTGTACTGCCCTTTCGCATGCCCTTCTCCTGATCCATCCTATTCTCAATGCGGTTTTATCCAATGCATGAATTTCAGCGGCATTGTCTGTACGCTCCCAACCTGTTCACCCATGGATATTACGGAAGCCGATCCACTATCAAAGCCAACAGCTGTTAAATGCTATTCTGTTCTTCCGACTCTACAGACTGCGACTTATTCACCTCCTCCGCCATTGCTTTCCGATACTCCTGCCCTTTGCCTTCCCCTTTTGATCATTTTCGCGATGCTCGGAGGCTCGCTTTTTTTAAGCGGCAGGAATCCGTTTGGTGCTTTTGATTTTTCTACTCCAAGAATTGGAAGGCACATAAAATACCAGGCAAGGGGAAGGGGATTTGCTGTTTCTGCACCGACGTTTGTTACTCAGGCTTTAATGAGTAAAGCTGGCAATTTGGCTGCTTCTGGTGTTGGAAAAGTCTCGGGTGCGTTAGCTGGTGTTACTGGGGGAGCAAAAGGCGGAAAAGCGGTTTCGCAGGCAATTAAGGCAGCTACTGCAGGTGCCGGTTCCGGTGTTCAGATGGTTAAGGGACCTGGTGGCCAGATGATTGCCATGGCAGGAGGGAGAGGAGGAAAGAAGCCAACGATAGATCGG
>JBFYLN010000172.1:0-2523 GCA_041305425.1 Microcaldota archaeon
AAGCTGGAAAAACCGACATGCACAAATGGGTTGTTTCCGTTGGTGCAACCTGAGAAATCAGGGATCGCGGTTTCAGGATCCCGATCCACAGTGACAACCAGATTCCTCCCTCCAAAAGTCATTGCAGTGGACAAGTGCGTCGGGTAGGTTTCATTCGGGATCAACACCCTTCCCATAGTATTGTTCAAAAAAACTTTATGCAGCACTTCGATTCCATCGCTGATGCCAGCAGAAAAGTACAGATGCCTTGGCTTCACATGGTAATAAGGGGCGATCTGCTCCCGCGCCTTCTCAACCCCATCCATATATGCACCGCTCTCCCATAAAGGGTCGCTGATCGCTTTACGTATCCGTTGGATACCGCTGCCACGAAAATAATTGGGGAAATTGCCTGAGCTTTGGTTCCTGAGGATTTTCTTATCATGCGTCAGCCCATTGCTGCAGCAATAAAGCTGGTAAAAGATTGTCCATGTGTCTTTGAGTGCCTGCTCCCGTGCCTCGATGCTGTGAGGATTGGTTGGAATAACTCCTCCGCTTTGCTCAAAACGCCGCTCAAACGCTTTTTTTCGCTCCTCTGCACCCTCTGACTTCCTAGCAATAAGCCTGCCATGAATGATATTGTGAGCCATGAAATGTTAGTATCCCGAGGGATTTATAAAACTAGGAACTGAGAATTTAAGCGTTGGGTAATGATATGTCCACATTTCATAAATAATTATTATTTGTGCCCATATAAACCAGCGTTAAGCGTTCTTTCCGTTTTTTCCTTCCTTTTCCAGCACTGCATACTGCTCCAGCATCTGCTTCGCAAGGAATACGGCAAACGGCTTGTGCTCCCCTTTGTCAGCAAGCTCTATCATCTGATAATATTCTTCCTTGTTCCTGACATCTATAATGAGAGGAGGAAAACGCTTTCTCATGAGCACCCAATTCATTATCAGCCTGGCAGTCCTTCCATTGCCATCAGTAAAAGGATGGATTTGCACAATTTTATTGTGCAGCCATGCGGCGAGTTCAAGTGGATAAAATTTGCGCCTAAGCTTACCGCTATCCCTTAGCATAGCTTTGACCTGCACTGGCACATCTTTTGCAAGTGGTGGGACCCATTCCGAACCGCCTATCCGAACTTCGCTGTCCCGATATTTTCCTTGTAACCGGCATTTGGTATTTTTGGTTACTTCATATTGCACAGACCGGATAAACTTTTCAGTAAACGGCGCTTTGTATTTTTTGACGAATTCCCAGGCATCCTTTCCATTCATTACTTCAACAACATTATCTGTCGTGGCACCTTGGGGGGAAATCTTGTCAGAAAGTATGAGTGCGGTTTGACGCAAAGTGAGTGGATTGCCTTCGATCGCATTTGTATTATATGTAAAGCGAACTAAAAAATCTTCGGGAAGAACCTGGTCGGGACAATCATGATAAGCTGTTACTGAAACTCGAATGTCCTCCACCCGCTCAAGTAATTCTTTAGGTATCCACTTTGCAGAATATGTTGTCGGGGCTTTTTTTTCCAGCTCCCGGAAAAGTTTCTGAAGTTCGTCGTGCGGAGGCACTTTAGACCCCAAAAAAATCCGTACTTTTTTAATCACTAAAGGCGAGATGCGTACGTTCTTCACGAGATAATAATAGAATAGGTTCCCATGCCGTTGTTTTTCGATGAATGCCATATTTATGGCTACAAACTAAAAATATTTAAAGGTTGTGGTCATTATGTCTACATTTAATTCAAAATTAGGATTTGTAGCCATATAGAAATGCAACTCCAAGCAGCGATAGAAGAATAAATCCCACTTTGCAGGTATAAGTATTCTCAGGGCTTGCTGGTCCCGGGCCTTGCGGACGCGCAGCCCACACGGCAGCCTCGCAGTCGCTCACGCACGTATCAAAGCCGGTTTTCGGATGCTTACAGTCATCGAATGTGTCATCCCAAGAACCGCTGAACTTCTGGCAGCAGGTGTGCTCGCAGTCTGATGCTGCATGCGAAAGGGGAATGAAGGAGAACAAAAACACCAAGCTGACGAGGATTCTTTTTATCATATCACATCATCTCCAACGTCTTTATTCCCAATAAATCCAACCCGCTCCCAAGCACCGCGTTCGTTGCCGCAATGATCGCAAGCCGAGTCTCTTTTTCCTCCTGCTTTTCCGCATTCAGAACGCGTGAAGTGGTATAAAACCTATTAAGCTCAGCAGCCAATTCAAGCAGATACCCGCACAACACTTGAGGGGAAAGAATTGCTCCCGCAGCTTCAGTGATGGAAGGGAAATCCGAAAGCATTTTGATCAGGCTTTTCTCATGCTCGCTGAATGTATAGCCTTTCGCAACATACGGCTTGAACTCTGCTTTTCTAAGAATCCCATTTGTCCGCACAAACGCATATTGCAGATACGGACCCGAATCGCCTTCTGTGCTCAGCGCCTGATCCCAATCGAAGATAAGCTGCTTGTTGCTCTCCCTTCGGACCATTGTGAATTTGATCGCAGCGAGCGTTATCGCCATCGCTGCTTCCATGATTT
>JBFYLN010000173.1:0-5050 GCA_041305425.1 Microcaldota archaeon
AAGCGATTGCAGAATACGAAAAGGAACTGAAGGCATACAAAAAAATCGCGGATGAGTGGAACCTCCTTGGAGGCGGAACGCTCAAGGAATTTCTGAGGAAACGGTCAGGTAATAGGAATAAAAAATGATTGTGGGATAGGACAGCAGCCCTTCACAATAAGAATCGTTAAAAATATTACAGGCTAATTGAAGCTTAGTGATCTTATGAAAATGATTCTATTGGTTTCTTTGGTGCTCGTTCTTCTTGCCAGCATTTCCTTTGCAAGGAGCTGCACATGGGATGATGATTGTTACTCGGATGAGTATTGCAGCGGCGGAACATGCAAGTCATTCGGGAATTCATGCTGCGGCCCTGCCTTGATACTCGGAGCGCTTGTAGTGGGAGCGTTTGTTTCGAATAAAGGAAATGTATCCCAGATATAATCATCGCTTGCTTTTCTTCTTCTCTTTCTGAAACTCCAGATAGGAATAGGCCACTCCAAATACCGCACTCGCCATCACAACCCCTATCGATGCGATCAACATATATTTCGGGAAAACCACGCCTAGCATCGCGACGATCCCAGCAGCCCTGAACAGGTCTCCGCAAATCTTATGCGTCTTGTTCCAGACTTTTTCACTTGACATTGTCCATGGCGTCCGGATTCCGACAAACCAATTCTGTTTGGCTTTTGAAATGACTGATCCCAGAAAATAGAAAAGAATACCAAATGCCGGCGAAAGGAACTGGTTCATGTCAAACGAATAACCGAAGTTGAAAGCGAGCATGAGCAGGAAAATGTAATACATGAACCCGAGGATAAGGGCAATCATCATGTTGTACTCATTGATAAACGATTTGTAATTCTCTTTGAGCGGATCGAGCTTTGGCAGAAAAATAAATAATGCGAACAATGCTGCAGCCAGAACCGGCATGAAGAACGCGCCAAATGTTTTTGGCATGTGCCCATTCACATTGCCATCGATCCCCCAGTGCGATGCGATCTGTTCTGGAAGCAGCGGATATGCATAAAACGCAGTGAGGAAAGAAATGATAACAACCGTAAGTCCGAGCATTTTCATCTTTTCCATAATATCAACCGGCAATAGGCCCGTTAAACAATAATCCTGTATGGATTTTATAAATTCATCACTCCAACACGACAATAAGGGTGGACGTATGCCAAAACTAAAAAAACTCACTCCAGAAGAGAAGCGTGTTATCGAGGGCAAAGGCACAGAAGCCCCATTCAGCGGAAAGTACGAAAAGTCCAATGCGCCTGGAATTTATATCTGCAAACGATGCGGCTCCCCACTTTATCGCTCGAGCGACAAGTTCGATGCGCACTGCGGCTGGCCGAGCTTTGATGATGAATTGCCAAAAGCTATTAAACGATTGCCGGATCCGGACGGCTCGCGGACGGAAATACAATGCGCAAACTGCGGGGCGCATCTCGGGCATGTTTTCACCGGCGAGCGGATGACCAAGAAGAACCTACGATTTTGCGTCAATTCCATTTCAATGGATTTCATCCCGGAAAGCGAACTTAAGAAGAAAGCGGAAACAATTGTTTTCGGCGCTGGATGTTTTTGGTGTTCGGAAGCGGTTTTCAAGATGGTTCCAGGAGTGCTTAATGTAACGAGCGGTTATGCTGGCGGAACGAATGAAAACCCGACTTACGAGAAAGTCTGCCAAGGGGACACCGGTCATGCTGAAGTAGCGAAAATAAATTTTCTTCCAACCGGTACGAAGCTCGAGCATCTTCTTGAAATCTTTTTCTCCATGCACGACCCGACTTCGCTGAACAAACAGGGAGCGGATTCAGGAACGCAATACCGCTCGATCATTCTATTTACATCAGAGAAACAAGAGCGAGCGATCCGAAAGTTTATTGCGAATGAACAGAAGAAGTATGCACAACCGATCGTAACCGAACTCAAGCTGCTCGAGCAATTCTATCCTGCTGAAGAATACCACAAGGATTATTTCGGGAAGAACCCGCATCAGCCATATTGCATGATGGTGGTTGCGCCGAAAGTGAAGAAGGTGAAGGAGAAGTTCGGCATATGATAGATGATATTTAATAGTTTTATTGTGAAAGAAGGTTAAGATGGTCTTATGGGTAAGCTATTATGGATTGTCCCTTTATTCGGATTATTGTTGCTTTTTGGATGCATAGATTCTGGTGTCTGCCCTGAGTGTCCGCCTTGCGATAATGCGACAAACATCAGCGGCGCATGCTGCAACCCCAAGATATCATACGTGAATGAATCCGGCGTCTTTCCAGTGGATTGCCTCGACAACCTGAGCGAATACAAATGCGGCCTGCTTCAGGGCACGTTTTTTTCTGGCTCAGGCTGTGATTCATTAAGCGAAACACAATGCCCGAAAAAAACGGCCACTCCACAGAACACAACTGGCTCCTGCTGCCACCCGAAAATCTCATACGTGAATGAATCCGGCGTCTTCCCTGTGCAGTGCCTGGATGCACTTACCGAATCTAAATGCAGCCAGCTCCAGGGCACATACCACGAAGGCACTGGTTGCGATGCCCTTGGCGCGCTCTGCCCTGCTCTTGGTTCCTGCTGCTATCCTAATGGGTCAGTGAACAGCTGCAAAAACTCCGTAACCCAGGCGAACTGCACTGCCCTTGGCGGCGCATTCCACGAGAACCGCATGTGCTCAAACCTATCAGAAACCGAATGCCCAAGCGAGATCAAGGGAGCCTGCTGCGACCCGAAGATTTCTTATATCAATGAGTCAGGGATTTATCCAGTAGACTGCCTTGATAACATCAGCGATTACAAATGCGGCCTGCTTCAGGGCACGTGGTTTGGACTATCCACCTGCGCTTCCCTCACAACCCTCCAATGCCCGGCAAAAGCAACCCCGCTTCCTGATCCTACGGGCGCATGCTGCAAGCCAAAGATATCATACGTGAATGAATCCGGCGTCTTTCCAGTGCAGTGCCTGGATGCGCTCACAGCATATAAATGCGGCCTGATACAAGGCACGTGGTTTGAAGGGGATGGGTGCAGCGGCCTTTCATCAACCCAATGCCCGCCCATCGACCAGACTGGCGCGTGTTGTGCATATGATGAGAAATCCTCCTCATCCACATGCTATGACGGCCGGCTCTCATCAGAGTGCAAGAATTTGGGCGGCAATTTCTACCAGTCGAAAAAATGCTCTGAGCTGACAGATGCCCAGTGCCCGCAGCCTGACCCAAGGGGAGCCTGTTGCAACCCGAAAATTTCATATGTGAACGAATCCGGCGTTTATCCGGTCCAATGCCTTGATGATCTGGCAGAGTCAAAATGCGATATGCTCGCAGGCAGCTGGAGCGAAGGCAAGGAATGCTCTGATCTTTCAGAAAGCCAATGCCCGACACTTGGCGCATGCTGCTATATCAGCAGCCCGGCTGCGCAGATATACTCATGCAAATCCTCCACCACATCAACAGAATGCAAATCACTTGGGGGCAGCTTCTATGCAAGCCAGTCCTGCTCAGGGCTGAGTGCGAATGTCTGCCCTGTTAGATGATAAAATATGGCGAAAGGGATCTTCCCGGAATAGCTGCAGGCATCGTGATGCCTGTGATATCAATGGTTTTTAGCATGCTCATCCTCATACTCCTTGAGCTCTTCCTTTGTTATTTTCCAGTTCCTTCCGAACTTCACAGCACCGATTTTTCCCGTTCTTGAGAGCAAACTAAGGTACTCCTCGCTATATCCATTCCTGCTGATTTTCGAAGCTTCGTTCAAGGTAAGATATTCCTTTGATTCAGTTCCTAGCGAATCGAGATACATGTCAAAAGAGCGTTCGAGCGCTTGTGCTATAAAATCAACAAATTTTTTCACTTTCTGATGCAATCGGTCTTCCATTATCGAGCGGATGTATTTCTTTCTCTCCACTTTCTGGATGATTATTGGAGGATATCCATTTCGCATAAGGTAAAGGTTCATCAATAAGCGTGCAGTCCTACCATTGCCATCTATGAATGGATGGATATCTACGAAACGGTGGTGGATTTTAGCGGCAATATCCAAAGGCTCGCCCCTGGAATTGAGAAGCTTATAAATTTCTTTCATCATTTCTGGAACCTTTGCCGCATTTAGAGGAACATAATCAGTTCCACTGATCCTGACACCGCTCCTCCGGTAAAAACCAGCATTTTCCGGATCGATCCGATCAAGAATTATTGCATGTAGATTCAAGACATCATTCTCTTCGATTTTCTTATTGCCGACAAGCGATTCGACAAAATCAATTGCTTTGCTATGGTTAGTTGCTTCCAAATGCTCTTTCATTGTTTTCCCGCCAATGGTCAAGCCTTCTTCCAGGACAAGCTTTGTTTCGCTAAGTGATAATGAATTCCCTTCGATTGCATTTGAATTGTAAGTCAATGAGACTCGAAAGCTTTCCTGTAAGTTTAGGAGTGCGCCTTTGTTGAATGGCCGGAGTTTGTCAAGAGCAGCCTTCTTACTCATGATTCTCGAGTATATTTTCTCATCAATTGTCATGGTGATTATATTATATCGGATAATTTAAAAATCGACCTATCCGATACTTTTCTAAATTAGGCTCAGACGTAAGCAATCATATCGGATAAGTCAAAAATCAAGCTATCCGATATTATTTCGAGCGCGTCCAACCCAACAATCAATCCTTATAGCACGTCTCAACTATCTGTGTCTTTACCGTCATCGATGAATATCTTTCATTGTTGAAAGTTATGACATAAAACCGATCCGGCTTTTCCCAATCCAGCTGGTAATGGCCTTTCTGAACATTTTCCTCGCCGTAGTAATAATAGAATGAATCATAGGATTTCGCATTGTAATACTCCTTCTCATCAGTTACATACCAATCTATCTGCCCGCTCATTGATTCGACATTTATCTGATAACTGCACCAGGAATAGGATTTCGGTATCAGATGTGGGTCCACATAGTGATAATAATATCCTTCAGGCTGAATGATTTTTGAATCATTGAAAATCACATTCGGCCCATACTCGATATTCGAAACTTCCGGAGCGTTCAGTTCGTTCATATTCTCATTGCAGTT
>JBFYLN010000174.1:0-4396 GCA_041305425.1 Microcaldota archaeon
TCGAGGGCGTTCCAGAGCTCCCATTAGGCGGAGAAAGCATGGGCCCTTTCAAGAAAGATGAAGAGAAAGAGATGAATAAATCAGTTGCGCTGTTTTATGTGCTGAAGGGAAGCGCTGAGATTAGATAGATATAGATAGAAAAAAGGAAAATGCAAAAAATTCGAATGCTTCTACTCTTTCTTGCTCAACTGAATCCGTGGCGGAATCAATGGAGCAGACAATCCGAGCACGCGCGCAATAAGCGTTCCGTTTGCCGAACCTGAATAATTGATTGCCGCAAGCACCATTTCAGCGTATTTATCAGGAAGCTTCTTGCTCTTTCCCCATTCCTCGCTAACCTCTTTTGCCGTCTTCTTGTCCTCTTTGGTGCTGATTACACCTTTGATCTTGAGGAATCCGACCTTCTCGTCGTAATTGGCAGTGTATTCATAGGTCATATCAATGTTCTCGCCATTGACTTTAACGTCATCAAGTGCGATATTGATTCCCATGCCGCTAAGCGTTGCGCTATAATCCTTCTTGCCTGAGACTTCTAGTATCTTCTCTGCTGTTATCATGGATATTCCTCCTTAGAATTTAGTAGCTTGTATAGTCAAAGAAGGATTTTAAAATAGCTCGTGAAGCTCTTGTGACCCAAACTTCCACTATTATTTATAAGCCTTGGCGCGGTAATGTAATGCGATGGTCTCCTTCGATGACATACTCTCTCGGCAGAGTATCTTTCGCGATGCGTCAATACTCTCACCGCACTTCGTACCAAAGGTTTTACCGTTCCGGGATATTCTGATCACTGAGATTATGACGATCTTATCGCCAGCATTGAAAGGCAAGAAGCCGAGGAATCTTTTCCTCTATGGAACGACCGGAACTGGAAAGACAGTCAGCATGAAACGGATCATGGAGGAGTTCGAGGCGCAGAACAAGCCCGCGTCCATGTATTACCTCAATTGCAGGATATACAATTCAAGGTATCGGATTTTCCAGAAAGTACTAAAAGAATTTGTACCGGAAATCGAGAAATCCGGATTCGGGCTTCCATTCCTGTATGAAAAGCTTCTCGAATTGGCTGGAAAGGGCCAGCAGCTTGTCATCATACTTGACGAGATAGATATGATAAAAGATCTTGATGATCTGATATACACTCTTACGAGAGCCAATGATGATTTAAAGAATGGTGGAATTTCGATTGTCGGGATATCGAACAAGCTCGATTTCAAAGACGCGCTTGACCCGCGGAGCCGCTCGAGCTTGTACGAGGCGGAGATGGTGTTCCATTCTTATACATCTGAGCAGCTTCAGAAGATTCTCCGCCAGAGGATAGATGACGCGTTCAATAAAAATACTGTAGAAGATTCGGCAGTGAACCTCGCATCAGCAATAACAGCCCAGGAATCCGGAGATGCCCGCTACGCGCTAAAGCTCATGTTCAAGGCAGGCGAGATGGCTGAACAGGCTGGAAGAAAGAGGGTCACGGACGAGGACGTCGAAGCGGCAAGGAGAAAAGTCGAGATCGACCTTGCGGCTGAAACTATAAGTACGCTTCCTGAAAACCACCAGATCGTGCTGGGTGCGATCGCAAAGATATCGATATCCGGCTCAAAGTATTCGCGCCTTGATGGGATGGATGAATCATTCCTTTTTTCAGGGGAAATCTACGAGCAGTATGAGGGCATGTGCAAAAAAATGCGCAAACGCCCCCGCTCGGTCCGCTGGTATAAGGAATATTTGAATGACCTTGAGATGCTCGGGCTGATCACGACAACGCCATCATCAAAAGGAATAAGAGGACATACGACCTTAATAAAATTAGGCCAGAACCCAAGGGATATTGAAAAATTAGTCAGGGAAAAATTAGCAATCGAATAGGGGCAAGTGACTTGGAAAACAAGAGGAAATTAACAACACTAGACTGAGGATAAACCCATTAAAACAAAGCTTTAAAAACTGTTTTACACATAAGTATAATTATAGCGACATCTTAATAGTCAATAGGTGAATGAAATGGAACAAAAAAAACTCGAAAAGCCAGTGGTATTGGACAAAGAACGGATGGCTCCATGGAGAAAGGGAATCGACGAAAAATATGTCATCCAGATTGCTGAAAAGAAACCGTTTTGTGTCGAGCCGCTTAAGGATTATTTGAATCAGGGAAACAGCGCGATCGTGGATAAGGTCGCAAAGCGCATAGAATCGAACGGGCCGCTCCTAGACCTGAATCCGCAGAAAAAGAATTATGAGATTGGCGAAAAAGAATGCCCGGATGCAAGGAGCGCCACAGCAGACCTCGAACTTCTTCTTAGGTTAAACATGGTACATGAGCGGACTGCAGGAAATGTTGTTCGCCAGGGTTGGCTCTACAAGGTCCTGGCCCAAGATGGGATCGGAATAGTCAAAGGCCACATGACATGCGGTGCATGCGAAGCTGCTCATGCGTATAACAATGATGAACGCCCACCTGTCGATGATAACATACTTGCAATCATGACTTCGATTCCCCCATATGTAAGATCGATAGCAGATCATGCGAAAAGAGACAGGGAGAACGCAAAGATACAGGCGGTATTCGGAAGGAATATTGTAAAGGATTCGAATAGAAGCGATGTGTATGTGTTTCCAGCGTTTTACGACTGGACAAGCGAACAAAAACTTGAATGGCTCAAAAGGTCTCGCGCACCATCAGAAGAGATTACTAAAGTCCTTGGCCATGCAGCCCAGAGAATGACAGGGTATGCACTTGCAGAAGCAAGGGATTTTGGAAGCCCGCACCCATTGATACCAAAACAATTCGCTGCACTCTCGATGATCTATGACCCGTTCAGGCTTGGGCAGATAAACGACCCGAGGGTGATTTTCGGTGCGCTTGGAAATGAAATGTTTTGCGTTACTGAAAACTTCAGGCCGTTTGACACTGATGCAAGGGGGCCTCGGATGTTATCAAGAACTGCGATGGGGTCAGTCATGTACGCAGGTTATGACATGGAAGAGAAGGCCGGGCATGTACATTATGGCCACGTCGGCGGGGTTGGCGGAGCAGACGGAACCCATATTCTCGGGATCATGGATGTTTCTGAGCAGGTGCTCCTGAATGTCAAGATGCACATTCTAGCGAAGTACCCTCTGATAAAACAGCTCACTGATGACGGGCAGAAAATCCTTCTCATAAAATACGACAAGCAGACTGCGAAAGCGGAATTCATCGACGGATAAATTGAGAGGCTATCTTATCTTTTTTCCATCATTCTATACGCAATAGCGAATGCCACGACTCCCAACAAAGATGCTGGAGCAAGCGCGCGCATGTTGGGCATCAAGATTGAGATGATGAAAAGGCCGATCATGACAATCGCCATCTTTCCGATTAAGTTTCGAAGGTCAAGAGGATCGGATGCTGCCACAACTCTTTCCACTTTTGCCATTGCCTCAGGTTTTTTTTGTTTTGCAGTATAATCAGAAGCCTTGATTGGATTGCCTTTGAAACCGCATTTGGGACACATGGCCTTGCCGCTGATAAAAAGATTGCTTAGGTCCATCTCTGACCCGCAATTTGGGCATGTGGATTGTTCTACCATCGGATTTCACTCGCTTTGGATAAGTCGATTTGGATAAGGAATAAAAGAAAGAGAAGATGGGATTTATGCTTCCATCTGGTTAAGCAGGTCCTGAGTCTTGTAGATCATGAACAGGACCCCAAGGAAACCTATGAACACGAAACAGAGGACAAAGCTGACGATAAGGAAAACCGTGGCGCCCATCGGGAAGCCTTCTAATTTCCTTGCCTTCGCTTCGGTCTCTACTGTATTGAACAGGTTCCAGATCGCCCATAAGTTCACTAACGGGATCAGCTGGAAAACAACCTGCATAATCGGGTTGATATCATCTCTCTTTGTAACCGCCTTGATCTCCTGCCACCATTGGTAGATCAGGTAGAAATTCACAAACGGTATGCACATCATTACTACGGCTAATATCGGATTTCTTGCCATTATTATCACCTATTGGTCTTTCGCTGATAAGTTTATAATGCTTATCGGGCGGGGATGGATTTAGGATCAGAATCGCAAATTCTGATCATAGAACAATTTCAGAACTCAAGATCTTCGTCATCGCACGCAGTTTCCCGCATACTCAGAGGTATTGCATTTTCATCATCTTACTATATATCTCTGTGGGAGGTTTTATAACTACTGGTCGCGTGGCCAAGATTTTTCAAAAAAAAGGAATTTGAGAATCAGATGTGATGTTTTCCTCATAGGGATTGCTCCCTCAGCCTGTCGAACTCTCATCATCGTACTGTATTAGCCATGATAGGATATATATTCAAGTCGCTCGATCTTCTCACTCGCATTCGCGCCAGTATTATTTGACCTGGGCAAAAAGAGCAAATCCGAAACATTTA
>JBFYLN010000175.1:0-3806 GCA_041305425.1 Microcaldota archaeon
AACACACTTGCTTACCTTGTAACGACATCATCGATAGCTACAAGCCAGACGATTTTTTCGCTTTCAACAAGCGCAGCGATAGGGAAATCGAGGATAGGTGCAACTGCAGTGCTTTCTGAAACAATCAATGTATCAGAGAATCTGACATCAATACTCGTATTCGTCCTTCTTTCTATTGCAATATGCAGTTTCATGATTTATTTAATGAGGAAAAAAATCGGGTCTTTGGCAGGGGTCGATTTATCGATTTTCAACAAAGTTCTTGCCGCTTACCTGTTCGCGATCATCCTGATAATTGACGGTCCCCTAGGCGCGGTTGTTTTCGCTCTCGCATCCATTCTCGGCATGCTGGTTGTGAAAATGGAGATCGAAAGAACGTCAATGATGGGAGCGATAATCGTACCGACGCTTCTGATTCTGTTCAGAATATTCTGAATCGATCATGCGATCAATGCACTTTCAACAAGCCCACAAAATCATTGAACCGCTTGTCAATATCTTCCTTTTTGGTTTTCACAAGCGCATTAACCG
Source organism: Microcaldota archaeon (assembly GCA_041305425.1). Taxonomy (GTDB): domain Archaea; phylum Micrarchaeota; class Micrarchaeia; order Anstonellales; family Bilamarchaeaceae; genus CAILMQ01. The sequence goes on from JBFYLN010000175.1 coordinate 532, forward strand.
AGAAATCCTCAACCGCAATCGAACCCATTACATTCGCGTATGCCATTGCGATCTTAAGGTTCTCAAGTTTTGGGCTGGTTGCATTCTGCTTGGCCAATGAACCGATCAAACCGCCTGCAAACGCATCGCCAGCTCCGTTCGGGTCACGGATGTCCTCCAAAGGAAAGGCTGGGAATGGGATGACTGAATCGTCTTTGAACATAATCGCCCCGTGCTCGCCCTTTTTTATTATGACAATTGATGGGCCCATCTTCGCAATCTTCTTGCCGCATTTCACCAGGTTGGATTCTTCTGAAATCATCCTTGCTTCAGCATCATTGAGTATGACGCTGTCGACTTCTGAAAAAACCTTAAGCAAAGCAGCATTTGAACCACGAATATAGAATTCGATCGTATCCATGAAAATGAGCTTGCTCCCCTGCGCCTGTTTGATAACATCCAATTGTTTTTCCGGTTGCATTGTCGCAAGATAAAGAAATTCGCTTTTCCTGGCATCATCAGGAAGATGAGGCTCGAATGAGGCAAGGACATTCATATCTGTCTTGTTTGTGAACCTTTGGTATAAATCGAATGAATAGGAGCAATCATAATGAAAAGATTTTCCTTTCTTCTTTTCCACGCCTTCAATATCAATCCCTTTGTCTTTCAGGATATGCCAATAATCTTCTGGAAAATCCGTGCCTACGACGCTTATTGCATGGACTTTGGCAAAGAACGATGCGCTGACCGAGAAGTATGCTGCAGCACCGCCAAGGACGTTTTCCACAGTCTTAAAGGGTGTACGGGTGGTGTCCAATGCGATTGATCCGGAGCAAGTGATAGATGTCATGATAAATAGAACATAACAACGAGAATAAAAAAGATTCGCTGACGCACGTGGCGCTTTTCAGGCGCCACGAGTCATCAAAATTTAAGAAAATTTCGCTGAGGGCAGGAAGTTCAGTTTTCGGTTTCGGATGTTTTAGTTTCCGGAACAAAAAACATTTGAACCTGCGATCCACGAGGGACCGGTTGGATTGCGTTTCCAGTGTTCGGTTTCCAGTGTTCAGTAATCCATAACGGGAAACTGGACACCCCAAGAACGAAACTGAAAACTGTTCAAGACCGGCGCACTACCAGGTTGCATTGCGTCTCGAGTACAGTGTCTCGAGTCTAGACCAACACATTTATGCGACCTCAGCGAGAGAACGTGCTGGGATCTTTTGCCGCAGACGGCAAAATTGACCTCAGCAAATATCTTACATTAATACATGTACACAGTAATATTTATGAAAGAATAAGTTAGCCCAAAGGGGCAAACAAAAAAAATAAAACAGATCTAAAGCGCCTTCTTAACGGCGGGCTTGGACTTGATAATCTTCACGTTAGATGGCGTGAGAAGGATCGAATCCGGAGATAACAGTGCGATATCACCATTGATCTTTCCTGCGTTCGATTTCAGCTTCGCGATTATCCCTTTAAGCCTGTTTGGCTGCTTCGAGAGTGGAAGTACGTTCATGATTATGACGTTCTTTTGTACCAACTCTTTCAATGCCAGGTCGCCGTCTCCTTCATTTCTTAAGTCGATGCGCTTTACATAGAATTCTGCCGGTGGACTAACTACATCACCCTCAGCTTCCATTACCTCTTCGAGATCTGGCACGTCGACGTTCTCATTTTTTCCGAAAATCTTGTCAAAGATTCCCATCTGATCACCTTTACTGCTAAAAGTCATTCATATCAGCAGCATTGCTGATAATAAAAGGATGACTTTTAAAAGCTACCTTCGATTTTTTGTTTTCAAAAGCCCGAATCTATGGCGAGCTTTTATAGGATTTTCTTGATGCCATTGTTGTCCAGCATCCCTTGCAAATGTATCTCTTATCGACCTTTTTCCGCTTCTGGCTTTTTATGCAGCTATTGCAGATTTGCTTATTACAATAATCGCATGGCACGAGCTTTGCGCTCTGCGCCCCACACCTTGCACACGTTTCAATCATCACATTACCTCCTGAATTTCAATGCCATTGGCCGTTTCTTTAATAGAATGAGCTCCTGGCAATAACTTGATTAATAATTCTAAGAGTTGGAGCGAAACATATTTAAGTCATTACGTGGAGAAAGATTCATGCGTGCGCAAGAGGCAATTGGGTGGCCTGAAAAAACGGCCACGTCTGGCAACCTGAAAGGACAGGCTGCGATCGAATACCTGATGACATATGGTTGGGCGATACTCGCACTTGTGATTGTGATAGGTGTATTGATTTCAACCGGAGCGCTATCGCCGAATTATCTGATAACCGAAGAATGTACATTAAGCACAAATTTTCCGTGCCTTGGGGCAGTCACGACGACTTCAAGCGGAAGCAATATCGCATTACGGATTTCTAACGGATTCGCATACAAGGTGAAGATAACCAAGGTACAGATTTATGACCGGGCGAATGCACAGAAACAGATTACGATCGCAACGCCCGAAGAGATTGAAAGCGGGGCTGAAAAAATATTCTCTGGAAAGTTTATCGAAACAATTCCCATGAACTCGATAGGTAAGTTTGGAATGAATGTGACTTATGAGTCATGCGCACCTGAATTGGCAGATGCAACAGGATGCAGCGGCTCTCCCCATACGGTTGTCGGAGTACTGACGGCAAAAGTTATTCAGGGATGATGAGAAAGGATAAAATAAAAAGAGAGGAGAGAAAACGATTTTCATTGAACCGAAATATTAAACTCTCCGCTTAGCATCTGGACCTGTTTTATTTTTACAATGGATTTGAGTTCGCTTGTTTCCTCATTGCTAAGGGTTTGTGGCAAGCTAAGCCGTACGTTTTCCAATTCTGCATTCTGCGCCATCTTGTTTCTTGCTTTGTATTGCCTTAGCTCGGAAACAATCTTGTTGAATTGGACCATTGATTCCAAAGATGCTGAATCGACCGCCCCTGCCGATGGCCAAGGCGCATGGTGGATAGAGCCTTTTTCCTTGAAAAGGTCGGAATAGATCTCCTCGCAAATATGCGGTGTGATAGGCGCCATGAGCAAAATGCTGTTCTTCAAAATATGACTAAGGCAGAATTGCGCGTCCTTTTTCGATTTTTCATTCGTACCGTATATCCTGTGTTTGATGTATTCCAGGTAATTGTCGCACATGTCATGCCAGAAGAACGACTGCATGGCCCGGATAGCTTTATGGAATTCAAATCCTTCCATTGCATCTGTGTATTCGTTTATGACCTGGTTCATTCGGCTTAAGATCCATTTGTCGATCACTCCAAGCGACTCGAAAGGAGCCTCGG
>JBFYLN010000176.1:0-4538 GCA_041305425.1 Microcaldota archaeon
GTGACAAAGAGTGCGTGATCGAATGCGCGCCGCTTTCAAACCTTAGTGACAAGAAAAAAGCTTTCAATGTTAAGGTGCTTCCTGATATCGGGCTGGAGAAGGAATACTTCCAACTTAACACCATAAAAAAAGCGCAGTATGCGAAGAATTCTTTGCTTGACCTCCTGACTGGGAAGATGATCAGTTACGAGGGCGGAGCATTTGTAAACAACGGCGAGCGGTTCCTCTTGAATGAAGCAAGCTCGATTTATTTCATTGAGCAGATGGTTGGCAAAACCAAAGACGGGGAGCAGATCCTATTCGATGCGTCGTTCGATTTTTTCAACAAGCTTGCAAAATCAAATGCCGCTAAAACAAACTCTTCATCAAAAATGGCCCAGGATTTCCTTCCTGCGCTTGGTTTCGGAGACATCACGCTTGACATCTCAGGAGGCAAGGCGTTTTGCAGGTCTTACCCATGGACAGGATATTGGAAGAAGACGACTTTCCCGATCCTTCGTGGCATGCTTTCAGGCATTGCCTCAGCAAATGCAAAAAAAGACATAAGGTTCATAAAGGCTGATGCAGTAATATCTTCGGGATCATTAGATATTGTCCTGCGCAGTTGATACAGTTGATAGCAATCCAATGATGCATTAAATGATGCACAATATCATACATTATCGAGGGTTAACATGCTAAGAAAAATCTTTGATTGGCTTGTCATGAGTGACATTTACGCATCTATAATCGCCGCAGGCATCACACTGATCACTGCTGCAGTTCTTGACCTTCCAGTCGACTTGCTTGCGTTAGCATGCGTTTTTTCAACTGCATTTGCGGTCTATGCATTGAACCGGCAAGATGATGCGGATATCGATGCGATCAATATTCCGGAGCGTACAAAATTTGTTCAAAGGCAGGGGTGGATCGTTCTTGTATTGTCAACAGCATCTTTTTTCTTCTGCCTTGCATTCGCCTTTATGGATAACATGATGGTTTTCTTGCTGATGGCATGGGTATATGTTTTGGGATTATTCTACAGCTTCCCGCTACTTGCCCCATTCAAGAATGTTCTTGGCTTTTCAAGGTTGAAAGAACCTTTTGCAGTCAAGAACCTTTTAGTAAGCGGGATGTATGGATTTTTCGTGCTTATCCCGATCTTTGATGCTTCCGCACCGTTATCTATCCCTGCAATCCTTTTGTTCACTTTTGTTTTCCTACGATTCTTCATAATCAGCACGGTTTTCGATATGCGCGATGTTGAGGGCGATTCAAAAAAGAACATAAATACGATCCCCGTCGTCCTGGGTGCAGACAATGCGCTTAAGGTATTGCATGGCTTGAATATCGTTTCCCTCCTGCTCATCCCGATCGGAATGTATTTCCACGCCGTTTCTGTGCTTTTTGCAGCAATGGTACTTACGACATTCCCATTTGCATTCTATTATCTTGAGCAGGTCAGGCTCAGGAATACTGATATGAAATACTTATGCAGTGTTATTGTAGAAGCAGATTATATTCCAGCTACGATGATGGCGATACCATTTTTATTCAAGGCGTTCTTCTGAAGCGGTTCGTTTCCTTATGCCGTTATGATTTGATCGTCAGTCCATCTTTCCCAAATTCAACATCATAGATTCCGCCTTTTATCTTCGTGTTCCGCATCTTCACGATCTCGATCGTCCGCTGCATTTCGCTTCCGATCGACGTGGATTTCAACTGGATTATCCCATCGCATGCGAATTCGCTCAATGTGTCACGGCTGTACCATTCGCTGTTTTTCGAGACTTCTGATGTCATGATCGTGCAGATATTCCTTTCACCAAGGAGCTTCACAAGATCGATAAGCATCTTCCTTACCGATAGCCCGTACCATTCGGATGATGTCGGGTTTTGTGCGCTATTTGCATTACTCCCAGTGCTTGCGATCAATTCGTCTTCAGGCACTTTCTCAAGGTCGACAATCCTCTTTCGGGATTGGGCGGCCAGGGCCATATAAGTTATCGAATCGATCACCAGGCGCTTTGGCTTTGTTTTTTCGATCTCGCGTTTCAATTCAGTGAATATCTGACCAAGGCTCAGGCTCGATATATTCAGGATCTTGAGCATTTTATTCTTCTCAAGCTTTTCAATGCCCCAACCGAATTGATTTGCCTGGTCGCGGATCTTGTCTTCGCGTTCTTCAAACGAGACATACAATCCCCTGTGTCCGTGCTTTCTTGCGCCTTCTGCTAAAAATTGCAAAGCGAGAATCGTTTTCCCTGTTCCAGGAGACCCGGATATAAGCACAACCGAATCCGTTGGGATTCCACCTCCAAGAAGAGGGTCCAGCCCATCAATCCCGCTTTTTAATTTCTGCATGTATTTCACCAATTATTAATGATTCATTTAAGTGCTTCTGAAGCTTTCATGACTTCCACGCCCTTGATCCCATTGACCCTAACCACGTGAACTGCACTCGAGTGCGGCGAGCGCCTGGTCTTTATCACCCGTAAAAGCACTTCTCCACCCAACGTTCCATCTGCTGCTGACCTGTCCATCTGGATCACCGAGTCAACCACATATTCCTGCGCTGCGGTGTGCTCGTCGTTTGCTTCAGATAAGAAAAGCATTGTCGCATCGTCGATCCTGTTTATCATGCTTATGAAATTGAAGACAAATTGCTTGACATTGGCTTTTGATGGTTGAAATAAAACAAGCTTAGGTGCTGGCTGGGTTGCCGCAAGCTTCCAACGTGGTGAAATCGCATAAATCGACAACGTTGTCAAAGTGTCAACAACAATACGCTTGACCTTCTTTCCTTTTGTCGTTTTGTATATCTCTTCCGCGATCCTTCCCCGTAGCTCATCGCTATTGAAATTTTCCATTCCCATAAGCAGGATTTTTTCTCCTTTGACAAGTTTTTCAAAATCCTTCATGCCTAGGGTTGATGCTGACTGCAGGAGCTTTTGTTTTTGCTCCTCAAGCGAAACGTACATCGTCGTTTCCCCTTCTTTTGCCCCATGGTAGACAAACTGAAGCCCGATGGAAGTCTTTCCTGTCCCAGGTCCTCCGCTTATCAATGATGCCGATCCCCTTTCCAGTCCGCTGCAAAGCGCCTCATCCAGGCCATGAATTCCAAATTTCACCCTTTTCATCCAATCACCGTCAATCGCTGCCAATGGATTCTTTCCTTTATAATTTATATACCTTGCCTCATCTGGGGAAATTTCATTCTTTTCTTTTATTACAAATACTCTCTATACTGCCCAACAAAAACCTCGAAAAAATAGCGGAGATACGGCCGTTCTTTCCTGTCAAAGTCGTATTTTTGAAGTATCAGATAATAAGGCATTTTATTATCATTGAAGATATTGAGAAGCGGATATTCATTCTTAAGCAGGATAAAATTCATGAGCAGTCTTGACATCCTTCCGTTTCCATCACGGAATGGGTGTATCCTGACAAATTTCAGATGCGCCAGAACAGCCAGCTCAAAAGGGTGAAGCGCTTTTTTCGCTTCCTTATACCAGGCAAGAAATTTCGAAACAAGCTCTGGCACGTCATTCCATTGCGGGCAGATATATCGGCCCACCCGAACATTCACTCCCCTGAATTTGCCAGCTTCCGCAAGCGTTCCCTTATGCTGGACCGCATGAAGATTCAGGATCATATCCTGATCCAGCTCTCCTTTATAATCAAACAGGAAATCAATGCATTCCTTCATATTCTCTGCTTCTTTGGCGTCACGCTCTTTTCTCTTTGGAATTTTTCCCTTGCCATACAACACATCATCTGTTTCATCGTGTGTTAGCGTATTTCCTTCGATGGCATTTGTGTTGTAGATGAAATCAACGAACCGGTATCGCTCGGTTTTCCAGAGGCTTTTGTCGATACTGAATTTCGCAGTATAATTATTTTTTATCCGGTTGATAAGTTCTGCTTCTTTTGAGGCAAGTCTTTTTGCTATTTTTTTTGTTTTCTTTTTTAGGTGCGCCAGATCCTTCGGAATGGTTGTTCCGAGGTATTTCCGTGTCTTTTTGAGCTTATCCCCGATCCTTCGTATCTCTGTAAGGTAATAATACTCCTTTCCCTTCAAGATCTTTTTTTCTACATACGCCACAGTTAGTTAGGGGGTACAAAGTATTTTAATAATTAGGGGGTACAGGGGGAGGCAGTTTCCGGTTGTCGGTGTTCGGTTTCCCGCAGTAACTGGAAACGATTAGTTGAGTAGGAAACTTGGTTTGGGGGAGCTGAGATTTGAACTCAGATAATCAGCTCCCAAAGCTGACAGCATACCAGGTTGGCTCACTCCCCCAAATAGAAGAATAGATAGTAATATTGTGGTGAAGAGAAGCAATTAAAAACCAAATCATGCGAGCGTCGATTCAGCTTTCCCTCTTCCTCTCAAGCACATGAATGCTCCCGAACCTTTTTATCGCGAAACCAAAATTGCCATACAATTCAAGTGCAGGATTGCTCATCGTTGTATGGAGGATTATCGGCTTGTCGCTGCTTGAAACGATCTCAACCAGCTTTGCCATCAATGCGGACCCGATCCCCGCTCCCCGTGATGA
>JBFYLN010000177.1:0-3431 GCA_041305425.1 Microcaldota archaeon
GAAAATCAGTATCAACATTGGCAGATTATCTCGAAACAAGGTTTTCCCCTCAACATATCGATCTTCTCATGATTTACCGCTATTGTAAAACGGATATACACAGTTATCTGTATCACAAAAATCATATTGTACCTGACCAGTATTTGGGAAAGAACGAAAATGAACAATTTATTTTGGATACGCTTTCGCAAATTCCTTCAAAATTAATCAGAAAAAAAATGACGCTCGAGACTGATTTTAGGAAAGACAATAAGGCGTTCCAAAAACTAAAGGTAAAATTGGGTGTTTGACTTATCAGAGATGCTGCCCGTATCTTAGCGTAAAGTTCACATCTTTAGAATTCTTCTCAGTTCTTCATACTCTTTCACCATCAATTCAAGTGTTGGTTTCAACTTCCCTTCTTTTTCAAATGCCTGCAAAGACGAATAATATTCTCCCCGGTTTATGAATTCGATATTCACCGGCATCATGTCATGCCTTAGAAGGATATTATTCATCAGAAGCCGTCCAACCCTTCCATTTCCATCAGCAAATGGATGGATGTTTTCGAATTGATTGTGGACTATTGCTGCGAGAACTAAAGCCGGGTATTTATCTTTATTTTTTTCATGCCAATCCACTAGCTCTGTTAATAGCTGAACTACCTTTCCAGAAGGAGCACCTCGATGAACAATATTTCGAAATCTATCTACAACAACGACCTCTTCGCCAAGCTTCCTGAATCCACCTGCAAAACTTTTGGATTTTTTGAAAACGATTCTATGCAATTCTCTGAGTTGTTCGATGGAGATATGATCTTTTGTTTTTCGGATACGATCAAAAGCCTCGGCAAGGCCGTACGTTTCATCTATCTCCCATTGCTCTCTATATGGCGGTAATTTATCTTTCTCAAGAATCTCAATCACTTCTTCTAAAGTTACGCTCGACCCTTCAATTGCATTTGTGTCATATGTAAAATATGTAATGAATTTCTGCCAGTCTTTTTCGCTCATTTTCGGCATTTGGGTTTCTTTAGTGATAAGCGATTTGTACTCCTTTAGTTCGGATGAAGAAATTGAAAATGTATATGTCATGAAACTAGTTAAGTCACTACGATTTATAGATATTCTCCCAGCATCTTCATCGCAAACTTCGCCTGCCCTCTGTTTATGTCAAAGAGCATCGCGATATGTAGAAGTTCGTCGGCGCTCCGGATCTCTTCTTCCTTCTCCGAAAAACTGGCAAACGTGTAAAACGTCCCGTGCTTGTTGCAGAGTCGAAGGAAATTCCGAATTTTCGATATCTCCACCGCCCGTCGAATTCCGCGTGATTTCAAAATGCGTGACAGATCAACCAGAAAGCAAGCGCTCTTTTTCTCCCCGATAACTTTTATCGCGCCATCATCGAACTTCCAGTCATCGAGAACTATAAGATTTTTCTTGTTTTTCGCGTTCACGGCTTCTGTAACTTCCGGGAATTTCATGACTCTTGATTTTGCCGCTTCCATTGAATAAAACTTCTCGAACCTGTACTTCTTCGGGTCAGCATTGCACTGGATGATATCAAACATAATAAGACACTGTGATTAACTGTTTATAATACGTTCTGTCCAAATTCATCTAATGGAACCGATCAATAAAGCAAAACCTTCAATCGTAAACGAATCGAAAAGCACGTTACCAAAGCCAAAATCAGATGGGATTTTTACAACTTCGCTTAGCAACCTCTTATCAAAACGCGTAAGCGAATTCCATCCTGACACTGAAACGACAAAGAAATGCCTTGATACTATTTCTTTTTCCGACCGTTCTCTTAATGAAAAAGAGAAAATAACCGTTCTCGCGATCTGCCGTTGCTACGCCAAAGACAGGCGGCAACGCACATTGTTTGGGTATTTGGGTTTCTTAGGCAGTGTAAAATCCGACAGTCTGGACCTTACTGAAGAGCTTTACAAATTCAAGGCTGATCCTACAAGTGTTCGAGATGTAAATAAATATGCGATGTGGATTGCTGGGAAGTTAAAATAGCGACGTAAAATAAAACTTAAAAAGAAGATAATAAAAATATTAATAAAAAGAAAAATAATTTTCAACTGACTCTAATGCGTCTTCTGCTTTCCTCTTCCAAGGCCGCGGGCTTTCTTTCCTGAGCTCGTCAGTCCACGGAATGATTTTCCTATTCGCGCAACCGAAGTTGTTGTAACTGTTTTTCTCATCGGATCCGCCAGGATGACTTCAAAGTATTTGTAGTTCCCATCCTCTCCGACCCAGTAAGAATTGAGCACTTCCATGTTCTTGTACTCGCGGTTCACTCTCTGCTCAGCAATCGCCTGGTGCGAGAGGCCGGTTTGAACATACCTGTAATTGTGCCTTGGCTTCCTTCCGCCCTTTGGCCTTACACGCCTGCGTCTTCCTTTCTCGATTCTTGTCCGTACGACAGCATAACCTTGTTTTGCCTTGTACCCGAGCCTTCTTGCCCGCGTTATGTTCGCCGGTTTCTCGACTTTTGTGAAAACTCCTTCCCTTCTCCATGCGCGGACTTTCGCCTTGTATAGCGGGTTCGCCGTTGCGTATTCTTTCTGCAGCGTGTCCTGTATATATTTATAAGCTCCCATATTTTGTCAACTCACATTTTTTTATCGTCTTTTTCTTCGTTTTCTTTCTACAAACTTAGAGCATATGATTTTCAATTCTTTTTGTGCCACGTGGGTTCACGTAGTGTGTTTCTAAGATAACGAATTAATTCTAACTCGTACACAGACATTGGTTACTTCATGTTTTTAAACATTTCCCTTTTGTTTCGCGAGCGAACTAACGCATGTTTTTAAATATTTCTTTTTTATACATAGCATCAAGGGAGATTGGGTGTTCCAAATGGTCGAAAATACAGAACGTTCAGATTTTATGAAAATGGTCGATGACGTCCGTCTCGCCGAACAGGAATCCGATGAGATTTTGAACGCCGCAAAGATCAAGGCTGACAAGATCTTAAGGCAGGCAAAAGAGGATGTCCAGAAACAGAATGCGGAATTCGTTGAAGGAGTAGTTAAATTGAAGAACTCGCTCCTTGAGGAAGGAAGCAAAGAGATCGAGGCGGAAGTCCAAAAAACAATAAAAAAAGCCAATGCAGATGCTGAGAAAATAAAAAAGGCGAAACTCGGGAAAAACGAGATTGACCAGCTTGTTGAAGAGTTTCTTTCATTAAGTGAGTGATATTACATGCTTAAGACCGCACAGATGCAGAAAGTCAGGGTATACGCGCTTCGAAGCGTGGTTTCCGAACTGATCGCAGCAATGCATCGAGAAGGAGTGCTTGAAATTGAAAAGGGCGATTTCAAGGGCTTAGACGAGGGCCGCCCGCTTGAATTTTTCAATGTAGTGTCAGAGCACCTTGTTAAAATGAGGGCGATAAATGCAGTACTGGAAAAACACTTAGCTATAAAAGCAATAGCT
>JBFYLN010000178.1:0-6274 GCA_041305425.1 Microcaldota archaeon
GAGAAATCTTTTTTCGCATGCGCATCTATCACAGTTTGCGCAGCCAAAGCTGCAGTCTCCATCGCGATCGCGATTCCACCCCCATGGATCGGATCAACCTGCTTTGCCGCAGTTCCTATAACCATGAAATTATCCTTGACAAACTCGTCAAGTGGTGCGCCAACTGAAATCACACCACCAAAATCGATTAATGTGCTCGAATCTTTGAGCTGCGGATGCGCCTGGATAAACCGGTCAAGATAAACTTTCGGGTCAGCGCCATCGATTCCACCATTCTTTTTCATATCAGCAGTATTCCCGCCAATACCGATCCCGACATTCGCTTTGTTTCCTGATTTCGGGAAGATCCAGACATAACCACGAGGAGCGAGCTTGTTCCCGAAAAACAATTCGATCAACCCTTCATGGTCATAAGGCTTCATCTCATATTGGTAGCAGGAATCGACATCATAAAGCGAATGCACGGTGTTGAAGCCGGCAGCGCGCGCCATAAAACTCTCCATTCCTTCAGCCGATACAACCAACGGTGCGCGGACTTCGTATGGCTCTCTTCCTCCATGCGACAATTTCACTCCAGTTATTTTTCCGTTTTCTTTTATCAGGTCGATCGCACGGGTATATGTATGCACTTTCGCGCCTTTGTCTACAGCAAGCTCAGCCAGCCATTTGTCGAACATTTTTCGCTCAAGTACCCATCCATGAGTGGATGGATCTTTCCATGTTATGGATTTTCCATTTGGCGCGTACACTTTCGCTCCTACGATATCAGTAGAAATGCACCTTCGTGGAAGCTCAAGCCCCTGTGTTATGATTTCGCGCTCGCCTAGCCCCTCGCCGCAACGGACAGGGATTCCGATCTCTTTGCGTTTATCAATCACCAAAACATCCATTCCCGCTCCAGCGCAATAACGCGCGAGCGTGGATCCGCTTGGCCCTCCGCCGATTACGATCATGTCATGGTCAAAATTGGAATTCATTTTCTCGCCTCTGGAAGATCTGAACAATTCTTAACTCCTTTATAGAGCGTGATTACATTTGCCGGGCATACTTTTACGCAAAGCCCGCAGTCGATGCACCGCTCCGGATAATGCTTCATCCTTGTTCCTACTGCTTCGATAGCGTTTTTCGGGCAGACTGATGAGCAGCCTACGCAAAATATGCAGCCTTCATGCTTGATGGTTATCATAGTGAACACTCCCACAAAACTAACACAAAATCTTCATTTATAGGCAAAATATCAAAAAGCTTACTCTTTCAACTCATTTTACTCTTTCAACGCTCTTTCTCCTCTTTTTACTCATCTTTCTCTTTTAACATCTCAACTAACATTTTCCCGAATTCATTTGCCGCTTCTGGCCCGCATGCTGTCACGATATTCCCGTCTCGCACAACCGGAGAAGAAGCGATTCGGGCTTTCCCAGATGTGAGCGCAGCCATGCCATCATGGGAATTGAAAACTGTCGCCCTCCTGCCATCGAGCACACCCGCGCGAGCGAGAGTCATTGGACCAAGGCAGATTGCAGCTAGGATTTTTCCTTTGCTAAAAGCGGATTGCACGAGCGCGATTATATCCGGACTTTGCGCAAGCTTTATTGATCCTGAACCTCCAACAATCACGATCAAGTCAAAGAAATCCGCGTTCGCTTCGTATGCCGCCATTTCTGCCTGGACAACCGCACCGAGCATACCAGTCGCTTTGCCACGGACCAGGCTTGCGATCTTCACCTCATGCCCTGCATTCTTCAGGAATTCCTGCGGAATAAGCAGTTCCTCATCCCGAAAATCATGCTGCGCGACAACCATAAGAACTTTTGACATAGGAATCATCCCCATGTGTAATATCGCCGAGCATGTTTAAATTTATTTCTTATTCTATTATTCTCATGGATCCGATGCTAATTAGCCCTAACTTTTCAGATTTATTGAAGCCCAATATTGAGATCAAGGCATTTCCTGACGGAGAAAACTATATTAGAATACCAGATATCGCAAATTATTCAGGCAAAAAGGTTTTAGTGTTTCATAGACTATATCCAGAATCTGACCGGCATATCATCCAAGCGATCCTTATCCTGGATACATTAAAACGGGCAAAGGCAAAACCGATCCTGGTTTCACCGTATCTTCCATATTCCCGGCAGGACAAGACATTCCTTGAAGGGGAGGCGATGAGCGCGGAAGTGCTTTGTAAAACATTGAAAGCTGCTGGCGCAGAAAAACTAATCACACTGGATTGCCATTTCCTGAAAAAAGAAGGCAAGGCAACTTATGGCGGCTTGGAAATCGAGAACATTTCAATGGGCAACTCTCTTGTAAACCACGCTAAAAAATCGCTTGGCGGAGAGCAGATCGAAGTGATTTCCCCGGATGCGGGTGCAAGCTACCTGGTAGAAGAATACGGGGGAAAGTCCATGAAGAAAGTGCGCGGCAAATATGTTGAAGGGGCTGGCGAAACGTATAGGAAAATCGACAAGCTCGAACGCGGGTTTGAAGTTAGCGGAAAGAACATTTTGATTCTTGATGACATGATCGCAAGCGGCGGGACAATGCTGCGCGCAGTTGAAAATGTCAAGAAAGGCGGGGCGAAGAAAGTCATTTGTGCGGCAACGCATGGATTCTTTCTCAAGGGATCGCTTGAGAAGCTCAAGGAATCCTGCGATAAAATTTTTGTAACGAACTCGATACAGAGCCCGGTGTCGGTTGTGGATTTTATTGTGGTGTTGAAAGAACGGGGTGTATTACAATGAAAATGAGACATATGATTTTTGCGGCTGTGTTTCTTGCTATGTCATTATTGCTGGCTGGTTGCCTGAATCCTCCCAACAATATTCCTCCAGGTTATGAAGTAAAAGATTATTGCCAGAAAGACAGCGACTGCGTGCGCCTGAACTCGTGCTGCGACTGCGGCTTGGGGCTGTATGTGAATACTTACAACCAGAATGAGACAGAGTGCACAGGACCTCGTTGCATGTGCGCAATTGCCAACTCCTACGGAAAATGCCAGAGCAACAAATGCGTAGCTATTGCGAATACGACGGGGCAGGGATTCTGCGGAACGTCAACATACGGGGCATGTGATTCAAATATTGATTGCATTAGAGGTGGATGCTCGAGCCAGGTGTGCCAATCAAATAATGAATCCCAGGTTATAACCACCTGCGAATACAAGGATTGTTACAATGCAGATGCATACGGCGCTGGATGCGGGTGCGTGAATAAGAAGTGCCAATGGGTTGATGCGAACCAACAGGCTGACAAAAAATTCTGCAATGCTGATTCAGATTGCATCTGCATGGGAATCGATAGCGAAACAGGAAGCTGCTATCTTGGGAACAAGGATTATTACGAAAAGTCAGTTCTGAACAAGACGTACATTTGCCCGGATTTCTGTACTGGGATCGCGGGCAATTTCGAGATAAAATGCGAACAAAACAAATGCGCACAGGTTAAGAAGTTGCAAAATTGAGAATGATTATTCTTCCCTATTTTTCTTCGAATTCAATCGCTTTCATCAGCTCATCTTGCGTCTTCGCGTTTCCGATAACCCGCCTGACTTTCACCCCATCATGGAAACCGCTGAGGATCTGCATTGCCTTGGATTTCAGGTCAGGAAAATAAACCATATCAAACTCTTTGCACAATTCGTAATATTCTAAAAACAGTTTGAGTTTTCGCTCATGCGTTGGTTTAATCGCTTTTGGAGAGGAAAAAATATCCGGGTCAGCCATTGCCGCTCGCCCGATCATGAATGAAGTAATCCCTGCGAATACACACCGCTCTTTCCCTTGCTCCATGCTCCGAATATCCCCGCTACCGATTATTGGAACCGAAGTATTTTCTGCCACTAATTTTATCAAATCCCAATCCGCTTCGCCAGAATAACCTTGGCTCGGAGTACGCGGATGGATGAAGATCGCATAAGCGCCAGCTTCTTCGCATTTCTTGCAAATGTTTAATGTGGTGGGGACATCAGCCAACTTTCGGACCTTAACTGTGACTGGAAGGCCGCATGATTTCGCTTCCTTAATCATTGCTGCAATTTTTTCCGGCTTATAGAGAAGCGCAGAACCTGCACCCGTCTTCATGACCTTCTTCACCGGGCAAGCGCAATTGATATCAATATATTTTATGTATGGGTGGTTTTGAGCAACGAGTTTTGCTGCAACTCCAATGTCTTCCGGATTCGAACCGAATAACTGGACTGCGAGATTGCGCTCGCTTGGATTTGGATCCAATTCATCATTCTTAATTCCTTTCTTAACAATCGCCTTGGCGCAAACTAATGGAACAGTAGTGCCTTGCGCCCCGTGCTTTTGAGCCAGAAGACGGAACGGAAAATTCGTAAAAGTCGAGAGTGGCGCAAGCAGCGCTTTGCCTGATAAGTCCATATACTATTACTTTTGGTAAGGTAGAATTATAAGTGTAGGCTGCGAATGTATTCCGAAACCATGTACAACCCATTCCAGCAGCCTCAGGGCAATGCCCCATTTTCTTTGAAAAATCCCCCAACCCCTAAAGACCTGCCAAAGCTTGGGCTGGAGCTTAAGAAAAACAATGTGGAAAAATATATCTGCGAGAAAAGGATAGACCGGATCAAAGCGGATATTGTCGTGATAAAAAGGGTTAGGCTTGAAGAGGAGACTAATGAATATAGGCGGTTTGCGCTACTTGCCAAAATAGACGAATTGAAAGCGCAGATTGAATCGGAAACATTCAAGATGGAAATATGCGCGATGAACATTTTCGGGATTTCAATGGCAATCGAGAGTGTGATCAATGCAGAACCAGAAGTAATTTTACCATACAACAGAATGCATTACCATATCAACTCCGTGGCCCCGGACCAATATATGGCTCCAGGACCAGGAGGAAGGTAATCTTTCTTAATTCTAAATGTTTCCGTAATAATATATCGGAGCAGGCTCAACATAAGGAAGCTTGACTTCCTTCAATTCCTTCAAATCATCCAGATCATTCATCTTGATTTTTTTGTCCGACACAGTGTAAAGAACGTCGTTGATGTACATCGAGCGCTTGACATCCAATGGAGAGTCATAGTAGTAATAACCGCTTTTCACAAGCGAGTCATTGTCATCAAGGTGGGTGACCTTTCCACGGAGCGAGATATTCGATTCGCTGATGTTGAATACATAAGCGCCCTGGTAGACGAAATCCCCATATTGCCAATCTGCACCTCCATTGGCGTAATTTGATTTGTCTAGTTTCGCTTCGAGTATCGGGACAACGAGTAAATTCCTTGATTTGCTGAAAAGGAATGCCTTGTGGTCATGGAGAGCGTAGGAGTCTGAGCCGCGATCTCCGATCTTGATGTTTGCGGTTTCAATCGGATGGCTTACGTCGGAAACATCGAACAAGGAAATTTTTATTCCCTGATACCAGGAGAAATCCCCCTGATCAGATGGGATCGCGTCTTTTCCGAAACCAATCAAATGCGTTTCATCATATGGATGGAGATAATCCGAATATCCGGGAATCTTCAGTTTCCCGAGCACTTTCGGGTCTTTTGGATTCTTCAAATCAATTACGAATAGTGGATCGATTTTCTGGAATGTCACAAGGTATGCGCGGTCTCCCATGAACCGGGCTGAATAGATCTTTTCACCTGGTGCAAGGTCTTCGAGCTTTCCGACGATGGTGAGATCCAAGTTAAGCGAATATATGTGGTTTTTGGATACGGATGCGCCACGGCTCCAAACCTGCCCAGTTGTTGTTGCAATCCGGAAATAGCCATTATGCTCATCCATTGAGAACTGGTTTAGGATGTAACCTGGAACAGAACCACCAGCTGCATATTCAACTTTTCCATTTTGGAATGCGATTCTTCTAATGCTGGTTTCTTCCTGGTATTGCGGTGGTTCAATTGGTGGCATAGGAAGAACAGAAGATACTACACCAATGACTGGATTGCTTTTTAGTATTTCAATATCAGGAACTCTCTGAGTTGTCAGATAGATATTCTCATTTGAAACATACGTATTTTCTGTTCCACCATTTAGGAATATTTTGTATTCCGGCTCTTCCTTTGCGCTCGTTATATCGAACGAAACGATTGTAGTGAATGAGTAAGAGTATGCAGGTTCATCAAAATAGTAAATGTCCGGGAAGGTTGTAAGGTTCCCTTTCTTCGATGTTGCGACCATCGGGAGCGGAATCGGCCCATCGCCGTAATAATAAGCCGGCTTATTGATTATCGCATAAACAAAATTGCCAACCATTCTTGAGCTGAAATAGTTTCCTGAAACTGAGACGTTTT
>JBFYLN010000179.1:0-5722 GCA_041305425.1 Microcaldota archaeon
ACGAAACACAAAACCCGAGACTGGTCATCTCTGGTTGCATGGCTGCGAATGTCCCCTTGCTCAGGAAATATACCTCTGCCCCGATTGTCTGGCCAGGAGCGATCGCAAGGATCGGAGATGCGGTCGAAGACGCGCTTTCAGGCCAATCTACCGAATACAAGGAACACAGCGACAAAGGAGCGCTTCCGAGAGTTTTCACAAAACCGATTCTCCGGATTTCGATAGCTGAAGGTTGCACTGGCGCATGCGCATTCTGCCAAACAAAACTCGCCCGCCCGGGACTAAAGAGCATAAGCCCGACAAAGGTGCTCGAGTGGATGAATAAAGGAGTTGCGCAAGGCGCGAAGGAAATCGAACTGACTGCCATGGATACGGGTGCGTACGGGTTAGACATCCATACGGATCTAGTCGAGTTGTTGAATTGCATAAACGAATGCGAAGGAGATTTTCTTGTTCGTTTGGGCATGATAAATCCAGATCATGTTTTGCGGCTTAAAGAGAAACTCATAATTCAGATGCAAAAACAAAAAATGTTCAAATTCCTTCACATCCCAGTACAATCAGGAAGCGAAAAAGTATGTAAAGAAATGAATAGAAAGCACACAGTTGAAGAGTTCGAAAAAATCGTAAGTGATTTCCGGAGCGCGATACCGGAGATCACAATAGCAACAGACATAATAGTTGGCTATCCGACTGAAAGCGAAAAGGATTTCCAGGATACGCTCGCGATGTTGGAACGCGTACGCCCAGACGTTGTGAATCTATCTAAATTCAGCCCAAGAACAGGAACAATCGCAAAAGAGCTGAAACAGCTAGATAGCAAGATAACAAAACAAAGATGCCTGGAAATCGGAAAACTGGCCAAATTGATTTCAATTGAGAATAACGAGGCCGATGTTGGGAAAACACTTGAAGTCTTGATTACTGAAAAAAACGAACGGGGATTCAAAGGAAGGATAATGAATTATAAGCAGGTTATAGTAGAGAATTATTCTGGAAAGTTAGGGGAAATGATAAAAGTGAAAATCACCCGCGTCAACCATAATTCGCTTTTTGGGCAGGTGTTTTAATTATCAGGCTATCTGTAGACATACAAGTCAACAGTCGCAATATGCTCCCCACCAGTTGAATTGACCAGCGTTGCCACGCGCCGGATGTGTGAGATCTCAACTGGTTTTGATAATGATTTTGGATCAGTTATGTCAAGAGAGCCCAAAGTATAACGTTTTGGATTCGTTGGCACAATGCTATATCTGTCAGTAACCACAATCGAAACGTTGTATGCTGCGCCCAGCGCTTTTTTCAATTCCATGTCATCTTTAAGCTTCGTTGATGCACAAGTTAGCAAAGTTTCGTTCATCCTTTTGTCAGAGGAAGAGATTGCAAGCCCGAATTTCTTGAAGCCAGTGGCGCAATCTCCGCTAGGTGCGCTAAAAATCTGGTTTGAGAGGCGAACCGCTTCCTTGCTCAAATCATTTGCCTGGTAATCAAGATAAGCGCGCACGCTATGCCAGTATGAAAGCAGCATGACCAAAGTGAGAATAAAGATTACTGATGCGATGATTGCATCAAAACTGAAGTATTGCCCTTTTCGATTACCATTGATAAATGCCATTATGAATCACCGTGAGTGATGGTGAGTGTTGCCCCATCATTAAATAATGTTAAACTGCTCCCCCCGCTTGTGCTTTCAAAAACATACGGGTCTGAATCTGGTTTAATGCCAGCAAATATATACGTATAGGTTGGCAGGTCATATGCCTGGCTATAAGCGCCATAACTTCCTCGCCAATCAAGCACCATGAGGTTGTTTTGCTTTGAAAAAGTCAGGTTATATGGATTTCCAAGAACCGTTCTTGGGAATGTATAATTGTAAGTAAAGCCTTCCCCTGCCCTTATCGACATTTCAATTGAGGACTGGAAAAACCTCCCTGTTTCCTGTGCGATGGTGTTTTCCCTTACTGGAATTTCCGAACGTTGGGTCTGGTCAATCACAACAAATGCCGCAATCGCTACGATCATGAAAACTGCCGTGTATAAAAAAAACTCTGTTGCGACTTGCCCACGAACGCAACATGCAGATCTTTTAGCCTGCATAATAAGTTACCCCCACTGGCATTGGAACCCCATTGACAAGCTTACTGCCCTGATTCAATACACTAACTGAAAACAAGCCTGTTTTTGATTCAATTTTCCCTACGATTTCAGCATTCGTAATGATCGGAGAAACCGCTTCATAATTTCCTTGTGAAGTTTTTATCGTTACAATAACCTCTCCGCCGCTTGCACTGTTTTTGATAGTAATGTTTTTTGTGCTACTTGGCGCGTTCAATAAGAGCACGCGCTTTGAACCTTGTCCTTGAGCATATACGTTGTTGATGGTTTCAGCAAGCGAACGCGAGGTTGCATCAGCCTGGTCCTTGGATGCTTTTTCAAATCCAACTGACGAGACTGACAATAAAAGAAAAACCACCGGGATGGTGAATGCGAGGACAATTCCCAGAGTGATAAGCAACTCAAGGGATACTTGACCGCGAGAGAATGAATTTATCTTGGAATTTTTTACTGAAGATTTCATTGTGTGCACCTCGCAAACAAATTATTGTCGCAACTTATCCCCTTTAACCCATAAGCATCCCGAGACACTGGACTTATTCCAAATCGAGTGTATGGTGAAGGAGGCGTTCCTGAACTGCATGAGTTGAAATCCTTGCATCCAGGAGTTCCCCGTACAAGAACTCCATCTTGGACCTTTGTGAACAGTTCCCAATCAACCTTACTTAAATCGCTTATGGAGCCATAACTGAAAGCGCCACCAGCGGCGCCATCCACATATGACCCGACAAGGAAAGTTTCGATCCCGAAATTCTTATCTTTCATTGTAAATGAATTATTAAACATCCTCTGGATAAATGATGGGCCATTCATGCTCCGGGTATAATACCCGCACATGATGAAATCCCGGATGGATTCAACATCATACATCTCCATCGGGCCTTTTGTCTTACGCGTAGGATCAGCCTGGACTTTATCTGAGTCTGCAGCTGTTTGGAAAAGAACGCATCTGCGCGTAACATTGTCAGATGTATTGAATAAATTCGGGCAGTTTGGAGTTATCTGATTTGTGCTAAAGCCAGGTATCACGATAAACGGTATGTGCGTCGCAGTGCCTGGAAGAACCGAGATATCACAGCTGGTCTTTATGCCACTCTTTGCAAGAGTATATTTAATTGCATTGAATGTGTCGGTTTCACCAGTGAATTTATTTTTCCCATCATCACAAGTTGTTCCAGAATTTGGAGAGGTTGTCACAATGAATGCTCCGAATTTTTCCATGTTCGGAACTCCGACCAGTTCAGTATAAGATCCAACAAGTATCGTGCTTCCCCGCTCAGCCGCATTCACCTTGCCCGCATCCGTTGCATTCACAAGATATCCGTAAAAACATCCATGGGCGGCAACCGGGTTTGTAATTGCAATTTTTTTTGGCGCCATTTTGCCAGGGTTATCATATTCATTATAAAAGAAAAATCTTCTGCTGGTTAAGTTGCCCCCAGATGCGCGATTGATTGCCGGATCTGGAATTCCGGTGATATTCATTGACGCCATGCGCGTGTAATTCCTGACTACCGAAGTTGTTCCGGATTTGTCTTTCATTGAAAGGGAAATCTTATAAGAATAATTAAGCGTCTGGGTATCCACCTGAGTCAGCTTGAATTCACTAACGCTGAACCCGTCGATATAAACTCCGATTGCTGAAAGCGACCCGTTCAGATTGTTCACCCATGCCTTAAGCGATGAGTTTTTTTCTGGCGTTGGAGCTTTCCCATCCTCGAAATTTACATCAGTCGGAGTTCCATCCACAAGCCACTGGCCAAATGCCTTTTCAACAAAATAATTTTCAGGCTCGCCCGGTTTTCCGCTTCCTTGCTTGAATGGGTGGTCAACCGAATAATTGCTCAGTTTGAAGAGCGCGCGGTTCATGATGATTGAAGACACGGAGTCGACTTTGGCACTCGTGATCTGCTCCATGGCTAATTCTACATTGGATTCCTTGTAGAATTCCGAGTACGTTCGCTCTGATGCCTCGATCGCCTTTACCCAAACCGATATGGATAAAAGTATGTATGTGAGGACCAGGAATACGGTCACAACGAATAGAAATCCTTTCATGCTTTTAATGTCTCCCAAGAAAAATCACCTATATGAAAATTGTTAGTCTTACTAGTTTAATCCCGGTGGATGGCACGATGTCACCCTCTCCACCGCCAATAAACGCTGAGCCAGCGCCAGTTGCAGACTCAGCGCATATCAAGACCATATTGTTATTTCCGCTGATATCCCCAGCGCCACCGCACGTATTATAGTAGTACGGGTTCGGGTTGTCTTTTGCCAGATGCCCGGAATAATCGAATACCGGAACTTGCGATGATACGCTCAGTTTTCTTTTTACCTTCGCGTGTTTATCCCCGGCTTCCGAAGTATTGTAAAGCATGGCCCACGACGCACCATTGTCAGAACTTACTTCAAAAATATAACCAAACTGATTAGGAACTGCAGAACCAACAGTATTATTTATTGCATTTTTTTGGATTTCGGTTGAGACGTCTCCAAAAATAATATTGTCAAGTGCTGAGTTGCTTTTCAATTTGCAATCCGAAATTATAGGAGTCACACAATCAGCCTGCGACAACGTAAAGAGCGTATCCCGTGCAAGGTAATGCCCTTGCGTTAGGAGATAATAATACGACGAAGGAATCGAAGAAAAGAAAATCAGCGAATAGACCGCCACAAGCGCAAGCGTGAATGCCACAAAGGCATCTAGGGAAAATATGAATGCTCTCATACAATCACTTTTGTTCAGATACCATTTAAAAACCATATGCTTTTTCTCATTTTATCCCACTTCCCCACTATTATTGAAACAAGGGGAATACCCGGATCCGCATTCATCGCATTTCTTTAGGCTTTGAGTGCAAACCGTATCCGAGCAAGGCGCTAGCGAGCCGGGGATACATGTTTTCGAAAGCGCGCATAACGTCCACTGACCATCCATGCATTCTTGCGTTCCTTTGCAAACACCGATTGCGCATTCCTGGCTCGAGCCGTTTGTACATGGTGGATAGGAAAGATTATCATCTATCATCTGCCCGGTTTCGGACACGGAAATATTGATTTCACTATCGATTACTATTGCGTATGCTGCAATGAATAAAAGCATGATCGCAAGTGCAGCAGGCGCGTGAATTTCATCCATTGAGATCACATTCATATTCGTTTTCATTGCATTAGGGATGTGCGTTACTGGTAACTCAGTCTAACCGAATTCTGATCCTGCCCGAGTTTAAGGCCATTGAACAGGGAACTGATGCCAAGCATCCCTCCGCTCTGTTCGCGGGTTTGGATTTGGCAGACACGGATATCTTCTGGCTTATCATATGAGATATTCGCAAGGTCAGCAGCCTTGATTATCGCATCGCGCTTTGTCCCAAGCGCATCCACAAGGCCGATTGATTTTGCCTGCCTTCCGGAAATGATTCTACCATCAAGGATTTGGGCAAAAAGGGCTGCGTCCAATTTCTTGCCACGGTTTTGAATCACAACATCCTTGAATTCTGCAAACACTTCTTCAACAAGCGCCTTTGTAATATTGTACTCTTCTTCGCTCATCGGTCTTGCCGGGCTTCCGATATCCTTGTGTGTGCCTGATGTGACTGAAGTC
>JBFYLN010000180.1:0-2707 GCA_041305425.1 Microcaldota archaeon
GAATCCCTCTTAGCGACGCGGCTACGCAAACTACGATTCGCGCAATACAGGTCAAGGACACCGACACCCAGAACACAAGAGTTCTAACCAGATTTGCGCGAAAGGTTGACTCTCTCAATACGAAGGGCGTTGAGCATAAAATAAGATCCATATACGTACATTCTGGGGTGATGCAAAACCGACTGGTACCTGAAAAAAGTGCATTTGAGGTACAGCTTATATCATCTGACATTCCAGGAGTGGCTATGGGGTATTTTAACATTTATTGGCTTGCCTCGAAATTTGCTTTTCGTCAATGATATAGGGAGATTGGAACCTCCAAGAGTTGTAGGACCTTGATTTGCTCAGGGCTAAGCATGGGTGGAAAGACGATGATTTTCCCCTGATTTTCGACGACGTACTTTTCAACATTCTTAAATAGTCTTGCAATGTCAAACATGGTTGGAAATGGGCACGGGTTCTTCTCTGGATAGATGGCGAGGTCAGTGATGTTGTGCTTCTTCATGCCCTGCCTAAGCTGCCTTTCGATAAGGGTAGCGACCATAAGTGAAATGAAGTGAACATGCAGGACGCCGACTACACGTTGGGGCTTTTTCAAAAAAACGCAACTCATTTCTTGGTATGTTTTATATTGCGAATGTCGAGTCTCGAGAAAGGGTTGGTATTTGTAAATCTCAAGTATCTGCTTTGGAGTGTGATCGGCGGCAATATTGGTTATCAGCGGAAAAACGCCGTCGGTCAATTCGGTTTCCTTGCACGCCTCTTCTTTGAGCGAAAACGCGAGCGAGAAATATTGACTCCAAAGTTTTTCACCTTGATCATTCTTGCTGGGTCGCCCCTTTCCTCTGTGTTTGATTCGAAAAGACCTGTGGGTGTGAATCTTAAACTCGATCAACTCTTGGCATTCGCACTTCGATAAGACTGTTTCACATGCATCCTTTATGGCCGCATGGGTCTTGAGTTTGTATCGATTGAGACGAGTTTGAATGTCGCTTAATTGATCAAGGGCTCTCCGGATATGTGCTTCTCGCGTCTGTTTGTCGAGTTCAGCCTTTTGGGTACTACGAATCCAAATCAAGGAATATTTTTGTGAGGTTTCGAATTCTCCACACGCTACGTAATAGCGATCAACCTTTGAATCTGGTTTACGATTGTTCGGTCTTGAAAGAATATGCTTCCATCTGATCTTTTTTGCACTGAGTTTTTTCCGAAAGTCTGCATCCTCTTTCCAACTCCGCGGCATGACGGACACAAACCGGCCATCGCAAGCGGATATTTCACGCAGATTTGCAGCGGTCGCCAGCTTGCAATCGGCCACGTAAATGAAATCCGTGTGTTGCAGAAGTCTTCGCAAACGACGGTGATTGTATACATGAAGCTGGTCGTCTGTCTGATTACCGCTGTAGACTTTATGAATCAGGGGGACAGCTCCATCGGAAGTTACAGAAGTTCCTAACACCAACTGCTTGAGGTCGGGTCTATGATCCTTATTGTGGCCGTGACACAAACGTTCGGGGAGGTTCCAGCCCTCATAACGTCCCGTTACCGTTACACTGGTGGTATCCTGGTGGATCTGGGAACACTCGAGATGGAAAATTTTGATTGCTCGAAGCGCCAAATGAAAAAAGACATCTTGGTGGTTTCCATTATAAAAGTCTTCAAGTGCTTTTCCGATGCGATCATCGTAAATCATCTCACATTCCGATCTATCGAGATCGAGCTTTTTCTCATCCAATGGTTCGAGCCACTCTTTGACTTCATAGAGGGCAGACGGTTCAGTCAGAATGTTGTGTATCATTAAGGTGATAATCTTTTCACAGGATAGTTTTATCCTTTGATCCTGTTTGATATGCGCGGCGATGATTTCCCGGATTTTAAGGCGATCAATAAACATCTGGATGATGGGATGCGCCCCCAAGACATAGCGCTTATGTTCTGCTTCAGATCGTATGGCCTTTGTGAGTTGCATCTGTTCAAGAGTCCTTTGCTGGTGGCTCAAAAACTGTTCAAGAAACGGTCGTCGTCCCAGAAACGCATTGACATCCCGATTTGTCCGCTGTAGTATATACAGCGGGCCAAAGGGGCGCAAGCATATTAATGACAAAAAAACAGCGAGAAAGAAAAGAAAAACGGTTAGCTCGATTGGAGCAACAATATCAAGACATCGGGGATGACATCCATATCCTAGGATATGCGGTATCTGGCTCCGTAGTAAAGCGAACCTATAAGTGCGGAAAACTTACCTGTCGATGCCAGTATGATCCTGCGGCAATGCATGGTCCGTATTTTCAGTGGACGCGAAAGCTCAAAGGAAAAACGGTTGGCATGAATTTAGACAGACAACTCGTGTCGGAAGTTAAGAAGTGGATTCAAAATGGCCGAACACTAAGGCGCTTGCTTCTTCGCCTGCAAAGCGTTGTAGTCGAGATGATAAAGATTAAAGGCGAATTACTAGGTGAAACAGAGGAAATGGAGGCTCCAATGTAAAGGCGCACACTGGAGAAACCAGACGGCCCAGCCGCCTAGCCACGTCAAAATTAAATGTGAAAACGTCTGATAGCCACTCCTGGAATGTCAGTTTTGTCAGCCGCGTGGATAATTCTGACAGCATCTGTTTGCCATACTCCGCGCGCTCCTCGCCTGCCTGAATATCGCGAACGATCTCCCGCCCGATCAGCCAGTAGGCCAGCACCATGTTGGTGTTCAC
>JBFYLN010000181.1:0-8554 GCA_041305425.1 Microcaldota archaeon
TTCACAAACGATTCAAGCACAATGGCATTCCGGATTGTCTTCTTGCCGAGCCTTGAACAGTTGAACTCGGCAATGGACAAGATCGAGGCGTTCATGAAGAAGTGACATCGAAAGGAACGGAGAAAAGTTAACTAAACTGTTATCTTTATAAATTATTTTCTCCAATATATATTCATGCTTCTGGAAGACATATACCTTAAGTCATGTGAAGAATTCGAAAAAAGGAGATTTACTTCATATGAATTTGCAAGAATGCATAAGCTTTCCCTGGAAAGCTCAAAAGTGCTCATTCACAGGCTTGTTAAAAACAATCAGCTTCTAAGGGCCGGGCGGGGGGAATACGTCGCTCTTAGCGCAATCAGCTTTTTGAAATTAGGGAAGCTTGGGAAAATGAATCCAAAACTGCACCAATTAGCACTTGAGTTTTTCCTGATGTTCCCAGAATTGAAAGCCCTTATGTTCTATGGATCCATGGTACGTGGGGGACATGACCGATTCAGTGATTATGACGTCCTCCTTATACTGGAAGAAAAGCTAGTAGATACAGAGGATGTAAAGAAAAAAATTGAAAATGAACTTGGGATAAAACTTCACCTCACTATCTATTCCCAAAAAGGTTATCGCAGTGCCATACTGTCAGAGCCTTGCCTACGTTTTTGGATCTCCGAAGGATTTATTTTTGACGAAGCTGGCATTTTTCAGTGTTCTCTTCCTCCTGTTGCCAAGATGGCATATGAAGAATGGCTCTCAACTGCCAGGGTATACATGGAAAACGCAAAGGATGCAGACCAGATAGAAAAAAAATGCAGATATTATTTTACAGCACTCGAAGTCATTGAATTTATCGGAGCTGCCCTTCAACTGGTTTATGATTTCAGTTTTGTGAAGCAGAGGCTTGCAATGCTTATTGGAGGGGAAACGGTCAGGAAAATACGGGCAAGATCCAATCTCAGCTTTAAAGAGGCGGGATTGCTCGAGAAGACGTGCAAAAACGAGCTCAGTGATATCGAAGCGAAAATGGCAAAAATTGGCATCAACGAAGCGGATATTTACTGGAAATCCCAGTTGTCAAGGTGATGCGATGAGCAGGAAAAAACTTATCCGGGAAATGGCAAACCTTATTGGCAATTCTGCAGCGCACATCGCCCTTTTGCCGGATAGCGAGTTTGCTCAAAGGGAAGCATCGATGTACACTGAAGATGCAGCTGAAACAGCTGCAGGAAGAACATGGAGTGAAATTGAAATAAGTGAATTTGTGGTGATTGCAAAACGGCGGGCGATATCGGAATTGAAAGCCAGAATAATCAAATACGGCCTGTCAAAAAAACAGTTTGATGAATTTTCCGCTAAGGCAGAAAAATACATTCTTACATTCTCCTTAAATCACCTGGAGAAAGAAAGTTAACTAAAAAGTTAACTTTTTACTTCTTACTCCTCGTCACTCTGTTTCAATTTCTTCTTCGGCGAAGGTGCCTCGTCTTCCTCCTCTTTTTCCTCTTCCTCGCCCTCTTCGATTTCTTTCCCGTTCCCATTTCCCCCTGGCTTCCTCCTTCCGGCAAGCTCATCTTTCACAAGTTGCTTGTACATGGGCGCCCATTTCTTTTGCACTTCCTTGAAATCAACTGCGCCTTCCTCGTTTTCCAAAGATGAAAGGAGCTTTGTCGCAGCTGTGTTCACGTCCATGACAAAATCAAGCTCAAGAAGCAGCTTGTCATTGAGTTCGAGTGCGGACTGATAGATGTCAAAGTACATCTTCCCCTTGAAAAATGCCTGAAGTATATATTGTTCAGGCGAGATTCCAGTCTCCTCGCTTCGTTTGGCAAGTGCAGGCGGGATGAACGCGATATCCAAGTTCTTCTCAAGTTTTGCCAAATCCAATTTCGAGAAATCCCACATTGATGCTTCTGGATTTCGGAGGAATTTCGCTTCCCAAGCGCACTGCTCTATCGTTTCGCCGCGCCTGAAACGGAACACTTCCACGAACTTCTTCTGCTCAGTATCAGATTCGTATTCGAAACCGAGCACACGGTAAGTCCGCCCTTTCCTTCCGAACTTTATCTTTTTCAGGAATGTATATCTGTCTGTTGCATACATCGAAGCAGCCGGAATTCCAAACACGAGTTCGAGCCTGTCTTGCACATCACGCAGCGATTCAGCGTGCAGGTTGTAGAGCAGGAAGACTCCAGGCTGAGTATTCAATAGGTTGATAATCCCCTGCACTGCAACACGCGAACGGACTTCGTTGATGATGAGCGCGGCATCACCCATTCTCAAGAGCGCGTTTGCCATTGAGACAAGGTCAAGCTCTTTGGTGACTGTTTCCTCGCGGTCAGAACTCTGAACGCGCGCGGCGCCGATATGGAATCCTCTTTTTCTAAATGCCCGCACCGGGATTTCCTCGATATCCTGGATCGGAAGAATTCTCCTCCGCGTCCCGATCGAAGTGATTTTTGCAGCAGTGAAAGCAGTCTTACCAACTCCCTTGAGGCCAAGAACAGCTTCCGAACAACCAAGGCTCACAAGCACATCATCATATCCTGCAAAAAATGGCGAGAGCGAGCGGAAATTCAGGTATTGCGCGTAAGTGAATGGCGCTTCCTTCATGATACGCAGTGCGCCTTGCAATTCGTCGAAAGTGGCTGGTGGCCTCTGGAGGTGGCACCTCATGCTCAATCTCTTGAGCACAACATCGATGATCGGCGATGATTCATCGAATTTCCTCATGCCTTTCATGCCATAAACGATGTTGCGGAACGCGCGCTCTAAGAGATCACGGTTGTATCTATAGAGCGTGTGGCACAACCCATATTTCGCATGTTCGATATAAATCGGGCTGTTTTCGCTGTCGATGTAAATGTCCGTGACATTCTCGCGGTCAAGTGCGATATTCTCGATCGGCGCACCTAAGCCAACTATCCATGCTGCAGCTTCACGGCCCATTGCCATGGCTTCCTTCGGGTTGATCTCGATTCCGTTCATCACCGATTCATCCAGGAATGACTGGCGATACTCCCTGGTCTTGATGTTCATAAGCACGTCCCAATCGACATTCTCGAACATTTCCTTGAATTGCTCGTTGATCTTTCGCTTGAGCATTTTCCGGAGGTCTGCTTTGATCCCTTCAATTTCCGGATTCTTCTGGACATATAAGTAAGCTTCTTCTCCAGGAACCTCATACATCTGTACCTCGATACCATATGGTAGCGAGTATTTCGCATCCGGCGCCTTTACTGGCTTTGCGTTTGGGGGAAGGTCGAGCAGAAGCGATGCGACGAAATAAAGGCTTTTCAATCCGATAATGGAGAGGAATGCGGATCGGAAATCCCCTGTCGTCTTTACGAGTTGGTAAAGCTTGGTTGCAAGCACTCTTTTGCGGATTCCGGCAACCCATCCTTTGAATGTCTGGTATCCTTTCATGAAAATGGATTTCTCAGGTGTGGCTTCGTTGTAATTGGCAAGTTCCTGGTCAGCCAGCGACGGGTTCATGAAAAGGTATTCGTAGAATTTCCTAAGCATCGTCCTTCTCTGGTCAAATCCCGGATCCTCTTTCATGCCGTATATATCCGTCCGGAGCAGCAGGCTTTCTACCTGCCGGATCACTGATGCATATTCAGTGAGGACTGCAGTCTGCGTTTCGTCTAGCTCGACAACAATCTCTTCTTCGTATCTTAATGTTTTGATCGGCGTTTCCGTTGTGGACAGATCCTTGAGATGCAGATTGATGAACTCAGGAGAAGCGAATTCATACGGGCATTTAGCAAGGTCAATGACTGCTCTCGTTCCTTCCATATAAAGGTTGCACATGAGGAAGTAGATATTGCTTTAAGGATTAAAAGCATTCTCTTCTTGGAGATTTTTTTAATGTTCACCAGAATGAACATAAAAGCCATTAAACGTTCGATCCAGTGAACATTATTTCCAATTCAAATTATTGGATCCATTTCTACTGCTTTATTGTATTGGAATTTCTTCGAAATTCCAATGCGCACAAAATTTTACAATTTTGTGCCCTCATCTTCCGGCTTCTTCTCTATGATCATCCCAACAATCGTGGAGTAAGCTGGCCGTGTAAGTAGGAAACCGAGCAATGATCCAAGTATTGTCGAGATCGCAAACCCAATAATCTCCACAAGCCCGGAAAACAGAAGCGGAACCATCGACAATGTCGCAACAACCACGTTCGTCTTGATGATATCGAATGCGTGCTCGACTTTCTCTTCAATGGTTTCTTCATCATCTTTTTTAAGCAATTCATCAGTGATCACAATCTGCGCATCCACCCCGACACCGATCGCCGCGATTATTCCTGCCATTGCCGCAAGGTCGATTGTGAAGGAACCCAAAACCGCAAGCAGAATGATCAACTCTGAGATCGATATCGCAATGATCGGCAGTACTGCCTTAAGGTTGCGGTACCTGAATCCGATGAAGAGGGAAATCGCAAGAAGCGAGCCTGCGATCCCGATAAGGCTGAGCTTAAGGAATTCCTGACCAAGTGAGGCTGGTAATGTGGTCCTTGAGCCAAGTGATATCTGCACTGGAAGCGATCCGCCTTTTAGAATCGATTCGATTTTCTTAACATTCGCCGATGCTTCCACTGCCTTGTTTGGCGAATTCGGGCTGACCGACCCTGTGACCTGGAACCCGTAGCTCGGGACTCCGGTTGTAAGCCCGGCTGAAAGCGTGGGCGCTGACATCAGTCCGATCGCATCGAGTTTCCCAACTGTCAACACACCTGCGCCGGTCCTGTTAAATGCAGGCGATATCTCAGATTCGCTATATTCGCGAATCAAATATCCGGATGCATTTAACGCACCTTTGAAAGTAGCCGAAGTATTTGTTGTGATAATCGCCTTTGTCAGGTTGCTCTTTGGTGCTGGGATTTTTCCTCCAAGATCATCAATTATCAATACGGAAATGCTCCGGTTCAAGTCGAGTTCGAGCGCCTGCTCAAGTGCTTTGAGTGCTTCTTTTTCGCTTGAATCATCAGGCAGGCTCTTTTTCAAATCTTCCCTGGAAATAAATATTACTGCGTCAGTAGGCCTATCCAAGTACATGTAAACCGGGTAATCTGCTTTGCCTTTTGCAACTGATGCAAACTGTTCTGCACCATTGCGGTTTACTGAGAATGCCACTCCCCAATCGGCACCAGACTGCGCTAGCTGGCTTGAAGGGACTGCAGTAATCGTCGCTGAATATATGTCCGCACCATTTATCGCGATCTTTCCATCAACAATCCCCCAATAGACACCCTGGTGCGAAAGCGTATCTTCAATATATTTGATCGTCTTTTCGTCCGACGAAGGGACTTCGACATTGATTTGCGTATCCCCGATCGCCTGCACTTTGGTTTCAGTAAGGCCGAGAACTGATGCACGTTTCTTGATCACCTGAACCAATTCGTTCATACTTTCTGAACTGACTGGTTTCTCAAGCAAAACCGGAATCCGTGTCCCACCCTGGAAATCGATCCCGTATTTCATTCCATTCAATCCGATATTCGTGATCGCAAGCAGAACGAGGAACGTAAGCCCTGCCAGTTTGAGGTGCGGCGCTTTCCAGATAATGCTCATCCCCCCGAATACGAAAAGCGAGAGGATCAATAAAAGCCCAGAATAGGTTGAATAGAAAATGATGCCAAGCAGGAAAAGGATAAACATTCCCGCCATTACCTGGAATTTCCTATCTGTAATAATTTCAGTAGTGTTCATGCTACCACCTCGTGTGATTTTTCTTCGCGTTCAACATGCCATAATAGAAGGACTGCATTGATGCCCCATGTTGCGAAAATATCCCCGACTAACCCTGCCAGGGCAACTGCAGATATCTGATAATACGTTGGAATGTGCGTGAGCAAGGCGAGCAAGAAAAGCCCTCCAAAAGCGATCATTGCCGTGACTGACATCGTCAATCCGGTCTTCATGGCCTGGTGCGCCTTATCTCTAGCGTTTCCTTTCCGTTTCAACATCCTCATGGTGAGCAGAATGTCAGTATCAAGTGAGAAACCGATAAGCATCAATAGCGCGGCAAATGAAGGCAAAGATAGCGGGATCGCAAATATTGCCATTGCGCCCATCGCGATCAATACGTCGCATAATGCGCCCATGATCACGGCGATCGATGGGATTATTGTCCGGAAAAACGCCAGTACGAAAACGATTGAAAGCAAAGCTGAGAACACACCCACCTCGAATGCCTTACCTATGAAGTGGGTGGAAAGGAGCGGGCTTACAGTTTGGATCGAAATGGATTCGTATGCCACATGTTTTTCAATCGGGACAGAGACCGATTCCTGATAATCTGCATATACTTTCGAATATGCTGAAGCGAAAGCTTTCTGCTCTTCGATCACTCCTGTGATATTCATCTGTGCCCTTCCTGCCCCAGCGAGTGCGAACATCTTATCGCTGATCGCTTCAAGCTCTGCCCTTTTTGAAAGGTACTTGTTCATGTCCGTGCCGTTGGACAATGCGATAACTTCCAAATAAGAGACTTCGGTCAGCTTATCGTTGAATTCTGTTTTGAGCGCATCCGCCTGAACCAGGGCAGGGGATTGCGGGACTTCGATTTCAGCTTTGAATCCGTTTGTTGTCTGGTACGCGCGTACTTGCGCTTCCAATCCTTCTGAAGCAAGGTTTGCCTTTAGCGCCGATACATCGATGGCATCCTTGAGTGTAAGTGTCACAAGCGTTCCGCCCTGGAAATCCACGCCCAGTTTTATCTGTGGCGTGACAAAGATGAAATACAATGATAGCAATACTAATACCAGCGGCGGTATTGCGAGAAGCTTGTAATTGCCTTTGAAGATATTTGGAAAATCCATAAAATCGACTCTCTCTTAGAATGTGCTATATTGATGGTAATATTATTATTGGTTGGCTTAGCCGAGTAAGAATTATTTTAATTTGGACTTGGGGGGAAAAGCGAAATCGCGAAACTCGAAACTGAAAACTGAGAACGCAATTTTCTCGCACCCCCGGCCTCTCCGATAATCGGTTTCCAATTTCCCGTTATGGGTTTTGTTTTAAAATATGGAAACGTGCGAACGGAGCGCTCTGGTCAGCCTAACTCCATCTCCATTATGAATGAAGATAAAGAATGTCTGCTGAGCTACAAGCCCAAGTTGTATACTACTTATGCTATACACATTATAAGCGTTTTCATCGTTGTGTTGTAAATTTGATAATTTACAACAGCTGACGAAAATTTTTCAATTTTCGTCATTGTATCGTAATTTCGATACTTCGTATCTCATTACGATAGCTGACCAAAAATTTTACGTTTTTGGTCATCTTCTAGCTTTTTTTCTCCGCTTCCGCCTTCCCACATATCCTTAAATACCTTACTCCACAAAGATATACATACTCAAACTTCAGAAACATCAATCTCTCTAGTGATTTCATGAAATCTTCCAGAACACTCCACATACGCGCCAATTACACTCATGGCGACTATTTGCATGAAAAGTACCCAACACTACGAAAATATCCAAAAGAAATCCTCGAAGAGCCGTTCTTTCGCATGATGGGGCTCAGGGGCGGCCCCAGTTACAAACTCCTCATCGATAAATCCGTGCGGGGTTTTATATCAAACCCATTTGACATGTATGCGAAAACGCGGCTTGAGAATATCTCAATCCTCGCCTCAAAGATTGAAAAAGGAGAAGAGCACGTTCTTCGTGATGCAATTGGGAAAATGCTAAATGCTGTCCATGAAACAACTGATGCAGTCCAGAAAGAGAAGCTTGGGCAGGATGTCGCAAAATGCCTTGTGCAACTGGCCAATTCTTTGTCCAATGATGTGAAAGATGGATTTCACGCTGACATCCGTTCCATGCTCCCGTATTTTTCAATGACAACAAAACGGCAGCTGATGGACATTCTCTCAAAAACAAAAAATGATTTTGACACGATTGAAAAACTCGACCTGGTTATTTTCAATATCATCCAATTTTCACGGCAGGATCTCGTTGACTTGATTAAGATTTCGCCAAGTTACGAAGTGCGCGTTAATGCCGCATCAATAATCCAAAAGATAGATGGCAAAAGCCGTGATGAGTTTGTGAAAAGTTTTTGCGCATCTACGGTTAAGGTAATACCTAGCGCAGAAATTTTTGATTTTGGGCCTTTGCCCCCACAACTCAAGCTCAAGCCCTTAACTTCAAAGAACCATCTTGATGATGAGTTATGGCAGAAGGCTTTTCTTGAGGTCATGGTGTCAAAACCCGATTCTCCCAAAGGGGATTCATTGCTTCGGACATTGCTCAATGATGCTATTAGCACAAGCTTTTCCGAGGATCGGATTAAGAAAGCCTTAAATCTGCTTTCTATTGCCCTTGAAAAAACCACGGAATCGGGAATCAAGACGATTGCACTCACAATGGTCGCACTTGTATCTAAAGTGGACAACGGCGCTTTGAAAGTTCAGCTCATCGAAAATGTGATTGAGCCTTCTTTATCTCCGCACAATACCCACATGGCAAGTTTGCTCCGGCTTGTCCATGATGAGGCGTTATTTGAAAACCTTTTCTTTTCGGTCTACTATTCTTTTTCAG
>JBFYLN010000182.1:0-2527 GCA_041305425.1 Microcaldota archaeon
AAGGCCAAGATTGCAAAAGAGGGTTCAGATTTGACGATAATCACATACGGCTCTAATACTCAGATGTGTCTGGAAGTTGCCTCAGAGCTGGATAAAGAGGGTCCAGAACGCATTAATTGTGAAGTTGTGGATCTTCGGACGCTCAGTCCATGTGATTGGACAACCGTTATCGATTCGGTAAAGAAAACCGGTCGTGTGGTCATCGTTCAGGAAGCGGTGAAGACGCTCGGGTTCGCTTCGGAAATCATTGCGAGGATAAATGAGAAAGCGTTTTATTCGCTTAAAGCGCCTCCAAAGCGAGTAACAGGTTGGGATGTGGTTCTTCCGCTTCCTGAGAATGAACGATTTTATTTCCCGGATAAGGATAGAATAATAAGGGCAGTTAAGGAGACGATGGAAGAAAAATAGCCAGTTTCCATAATCTGATCACTTCCTTTTTGTTACATTTTTCCAAATTTTTTCAGAATCAATACTAATATTTATAAGTTTTGCCTGTGTTTGCATTTTAGGTGAATAACTATGATCGGAAACATAAACAGAAGAGGATTTTTAGGAACTGCAGTGGCAGGAGTTGGTGCAGCGGCAATCGGAATGGCAGGAACTGCAAGGGCGATAGGCGGCGATGAGCCTTGGGATAAGAAGGTTTATCCAACAGGTGATTCCAGGCTTGATCGTGCGAGTATTGTTGCAGCGCTTTCCAATCCAAGAAATAAATCCATTACGCTCATGTCAACAACAGCCCCAGGTCCAAATAGTATGAGAATGGCATTCAACTTGACAGGGCAGCCAACAATCGAGATCATAAGGGACGTCACAATAATCGGAAGGGCGGCGAAAATCATCTGTGGCCAGAATCCGGTTTTTTCTTGCAGCAGGAGCATTCATCTTACAATTCGAAATGTTTATTTCAAGAATACGTTTAATATTCCAATTCAAGTCTCTGATGCAAACGGACTTCCTGGTGTCAATGTAGATCAGGTTGCAATAGGTGGAGACGAGCCGTGGGATTAGGCTGATCCGTGGATCGTTTGTCTTATCACTTGATCGTTTTCCGTTATCGGTTTCCTGTTTCCAGTTCCGAGTTTTCGTTTCCATTATCCCAATCCGTCACTAATTTATACCTTGCCTTTCCAATGGATTTATGGCACTCGAATTCAAGTTCCCGGATGTAGGCGAAGGGATACACGAAGGAAAAGTAGTTAAGATTCTTGTGAAGGAAGGCGACATTGTAAAATTAGATCAGCCGCTTCTTGATATGGAAACTGATAAGGCAGTAGTGGAACTTCCGTCTCCTGCTGCTGGGAGAATCGTGAAAGTGCACCATAAGGAAGGGGACACTGTAAATGTAGGAGAAGTGCTGGTTACGATTGCCCAAGAAGGGGAGTCGATAAGTGATGAAAAACACCCGGTCCAAAAAGCAGTTGAGAAGATTGTCCAGGCTGTGGTTTCTCCAGTAACTCAAAAACCACTAACTCCATCTGCACCAGAGCCAGTAGACAAATACGCGCATGTGCTCGCAGCTCCTTCCACCCGAAAACTCGCAAGAGAGTTGAATGTCAATCTTGAATTAGTGAGCGGAACCGGTCCAGGAGGAAGGATTCAACCTGAGGATGTTCGGACATTCGCATCAAACAAAGTAACGACACGAGAAGGCCCATCAGTGAAAATCAAGGAAGAGAAAATTGTTGTAAGCGCGCAGGAAGGCGAAACGCGCATTCCGCTTTCAGGCTTAAGAAAAGTCATTGCTGATCGCATGACTTACTCGAAAACACATATACCTGATGCAGTTGGAATGGACTTAGCTAATGTCGGAAGACTCGTCGAACTTCGAGAGCGGGAAAAAGACAAAGCAGCGAAAACCGGCGTCCATCTAACCTATCTTCCATTTATCATCAAGGCAAGCGTGATCGCACTAAAAAAATTCCCGAAATTCAACGCGCATTTTGATGAATCAAAGCAGGAAATTGTAATGAAATCCCGATTCAATATTTCAATCGCAGTTGATACTGAAGATGGTCTTATGGCACCGGTGATCAAGGATGCGGACAATAAATCCATTATGGACATTGCAAAAGAGATCGATTCACTTGCAACGTCCGCACGTTCAAGAAAAATCGCTTTGGATGATATGCAAGGTGGAACATTTACAATTACAAACGTCGGAAGCGTTGGTGCGATGTTTTCTGTTCCAATAATCAATCCGCCACAAGTAGCGATCATGGGTATTCATCGGATTAAGGATATGCCAGTAATTAGCGGGGGAAAAGTTGTGCCAGGAAAAGTCATGGGCATTTCGCTTGCATTTGACCATCGAGTTGCAGATGGGGCAGAAGCAACATTGTTCATGAACGAGATAATCAAGCATATCGAAGACCCGGATCTTCTTCTTATCGATATGTTTTGAGATAGGGATGTTTAGATGAGGGTATGTCTTGAGGAAGCTATGTTTTGGGGGAATGTATCATGGTTGTAGGTGAATTATCAACGAACGTCGACGTCGCAGTTATCGGAGGAGGCCCTGGAGGTT
>JBFYLN010000183.1:0-3758 GCA_041305425.1 Microcaldota archaeon
GATTCCTGAAACTGCCCCATCTCCTCCTCGCTATAGCCCGAGCCGATCTTCGCAACTGTCTCTAGATTTCCGCTATCCTCGTTTTTTACAGCGACCAGCAGGCCGCCGAACTCAAACTCCGCCCTGCTCCCTTTGCCC
This sequence comes from Microcaldota archaeon, assembly GCA_041305425.1. GTDB lineage: Archaea > Micrarchaeota > Micrarchaeia > Anstonellales > Bilamarchaeaceae > CAILMQ01. Next base: position 139 of record JBFYLN010000183.1, read on the forward strand.
AGGAAATATCCGACTATAATCGCATCGATTGTGTCAACGGATTTCCCGTAGGATTTCTTTAGTTTGATCCAGGCGAATTTCCGCTTTCCTGCTGCATACGGGGCGTTGAGGTCTTTTGCCATAATGCCTTCTAAGCCTTTTTCCATAGAATCCTGGAATATCGCTTCAACCTCAACTGATTTTTCCACAATCTCGCTCTCGCTAAGAAGCAATATACCGCTGGGAAACACCCGATCCATCGCTTTTCTTCGCTCGGAATATGGCTGCTTTGTCATATCGTCTCCATCCATATAAAGAATGTCAAAACAAAATACATTCAAGGGAAGTGATTTTTCTGCTGCGCCAATCCCATGCTTTCGCTTCCTGTGCATGGTTTCCTGGAATGAAAAATACTTCTTATGCAACTCATCATATGCAAGCGCTTCACCTTCAAAAATAATGTCTTTTACAGGAAGATTTCTGATTTCGGCAATCACTTCCGGAAACATGTCTGTCATGCGCTCGAGCTTTCTAGAATATATCTCGACCAGGTTCCCGCTTTTGTGGCATTGAATCCTGAAACCGTCGAATTTCCGCTCGATTGAGCACTTACCGAGTTTTTTGATGATTTCTTCGGGAGTACTCAAACGTTCTGCAAGGGCTGGCATAAGCGGCTTAAATGGTTGGACTTTAAATCCTATGATCATCTCGGGTTTTGTGTAGAGTGTTTTGGCAACATACCCGAGATCTGAGCAGATGTTATACGCCCGCTCGAGCGGCTCGCGTAAAGCGCGGTCGCCATTTTTCGCTATGGAAAGCGCATCGATGATTGTCGGGTCGCCCACTCCTAGCCTAAGGCGGCCGAGCACGAATCGAACGATAAATCGTGCTTCAAGAGGAGTTGCGTTATTTAGTAGTTCAGTGAGCAGCTTGATCTTAAGCTCCTGCGAACCAGTACCCGAGGATTTGGCGATTTTCATGAATGCAGTGTGCAGGTATTCGATATCCATTTCCCGAGTCTGGAGCGCAGTTTGTTTTTTCTTTTCGAGAAGCTCTTCTGCGCTCAACCCTAGGTCACCTGATTTCTTATAATGGGATTCGACCTGTGCCGGGCTATAGCCGCTAGAAGAAGCAATTGCGGCAATTGCGAATCGCTCACCTAGCCCTAAATCTACGCCAATGAATGGTGGAGCGAGTATGCCTTGAATGATATATACGAGTTTTTCTATTTCAGCTGGGGTGGCTTTTTGGAAAAGAACGGAAAGTACATCTGTCATATCCAATCGTCCAGATGTATTTTCAATTTTGGACAGCGATTGAGAAATTTCACTAAACCCAAGCATAACCGAAATTAAACAAGAGAAGATTTATATACATGCGCTCTCCAGGACAAAAATTGATTGGTAGAAAACCAAAATAGCAGTAAAGGATATAATGATGATGCAACACAAGATAAACAGGCTTAACAGGTGTGTCTATGAAGAATAAATTCGAACCAGATTCAGAGAAATGGCTCGAGGATAATGGATTCAATGACAACGAGCGGGAGAAGCTGCTTGAGTTGCTCTCAAAGTTCGAAAAAGAGACGACCACCAAGGGTAAGAATGCGCATTTGATATTGGCGCAAGATACGCCGGACAAGATTGCTGCGATGGTGACTTTGCTTGAAACCATTGAAGATGCGGATGGAAAGTATGCATGTTTTGGCCCGGAGAAGACAATCATTGTTCCAGGGGAAGCGCGGGCGCTTTATAGCGAGGGGATGACAATCCAGGACCTTGAGCGCACAATGTTCTTGCTCGACAAGGCAAAGAAAGCTAGAGGAATCTCGAATCCCAGAAGAAGGGGAAGCGCGAAGAGCGGGACGAGTGTTGAGGGGTAGATTGTTCGAGGATGCTGCACAAGCGCATCAACTGTTCCTTTTTTAATTACTTATACACACATCTAGTTTTATGAAATCTACAAGCACCCACGTAACAGAAACCATTAATGCATTAAATAGCAGGGAAAAAACAAAAAAAGCGCTCGATAAACTTGGTCCGGAATCAAGAAAAAGATTAAGGGCAGTGTTAGGGAAATTCAAAATTCCAGAGGAAAAACCAGAGCGTGAAAAATACCTGGAAGGCGTTGCTGGACTGGCGCAAAATACCATTGGGAGAAAAACGAATGGGTACTCTGACCTCGACGACTGCGACCTGCAAGAAACTTTACTATGCGGAATTTTTGAAAAAAGGCTTGCGATATTTGAGAAGGCGCTCATGGTTTGCTCGAAAGCAAGCCAGGTTGGGGAATACTCATTATTCTTAGGTAGAAGCGGGTTTATGCCTGAAGCGTTTTTGCCCTCCATGATATTTTTTACAAATGGGCGTGAGGTTGAATTCAAAGAGATAACGCAAAGGAAAAAGGATATTCGGCAAAGAATTTATTCTGCAATGGATTGCAAAAATGAACGCGGCCGAAGAGCAGACGCTCATTCACCCGCGAATTCCCAAATTGCGACTCAATTTGGGAACGGGAATGCCGTATCTGGCATAATCGATATGCTTAAGGCTCATTTGATTTCAGCAAAAGATAATCCGGAAATAGCATATGAGATAGCTGCATTGCTTTGCAATGATTTCAAGAATGCGAGAAGATTGCTCAGAAAAGATCATCGTGAGGAGTATGACATGCTGAAAATGATGTCAGAGGAAGGCCAGGGCGGTGTGCTTTTTTCCAGCCATATCAATGCTGCAGCCAGGATATTAACCTTAAGGAGCCTCATGCGTTTTGGAATATATACTGATCCGGAAAATGGGGAATGCATACCTTTTGACCAATATTTCAAAATCGATGGTGTGCATGGTTACGTCGCAAAAGACAAGAAGGACCTTTACAAACGGCAATTGGGCGGCTATGCAGTTGGAATGGAGATGCTGGTTGCGACAAAGCAACATGTCCAGCATGAATTGCAGCATATCTTCGATAATGCGACGCTTACACTAAAAGAAAAAGGAACTGAAGCAGATGGGGAATACCGCGCATATCTTGCTGAGCTTGCGTTTTATCCGGAACAGAGGATTGCACGATGCGCACAGCTGATGAATGGAGATATGAAGAACATGCTGCTCGTATCGATAATCAAGGACAAAGAGATGGAACCGCATGATGCTGCGAAAGCGCGGATCGGCTTGCGAATGAAGCGCATTAATCCGCAATCAGAGGCAAACGTTGAAAGGGCTGCAAAAAAACTGCTTAACGACGATTATAAGAAAACAGCCGGATTGAGTTACGACGAAATAATCGAGCCGTTTGGGAAAAATGGGAAAACGGGATAGACTAGTAAAATTGAAATAGTCTAAGTTTCTATACTATATAGTTTATAAATATATACTAATAGATATAAATTTAGATTATATGGTACATATTTTTAGACTGCTAAGCAGGAAGAACAATACGATGCTTCTAGAGTATTTCCTGAAAAATCCGACCACTCCGATTTATGCAGTTGAGCTGGAAAAAAAACTCAAGATGTCTAGGCAGAGCATATTCAGCGCATTGGAAGCCGCATTGGATGGAGGGCTTCTCGAATTGAAAGAGATTGGGCGCGTGAGGCAGTACACATTGGCAAAGAATAATCCTATTGTTAAACAGCTAAAGGT
>JBFYLN010000184.1:0-3077 GCA_041305425.1 Microcaldota archaeon
TTCTTCGCCTAACCGTGATTTATGATAACCAATATCGGCACGATCTTCGCTGCGAAGATGGAAGGGAAAGAGGTAGCATTGCGCGGTTGGATGCACAGGACCCGAAGCAGCGGAAATATGGTTTTTTCAGTGATGCGAGACCCGACCGGAATCATCCAGGTGACGGTCAAGAAGGATAAAGTGGATGAAAAAAGCTGGAAGGATGCTACTGAGGCATATGTCGAAAGTTCTTTCACCATCAGAGGGAAAGTTGTGAAAGACGAGCGTGCGCCTGGCGGATACGAAATTCTGGCTCAGGAGTTCACTACGATTTCACGAGGAGAACCGTTTCCAATCGCAAAGGACCTTTCAGAGGAATTTTTACTTGACGTCCGGCACCTCTGGATGCGCTCGCAGAAAATGACGAACATAATGAAGGCCCGAAATCATATTGTGAATTATTTGCGCGGGTTTTTCGATTCCGAAGGTTTCTATGAGATCGCCCCTCCGATAATTACAAAATCCGGATGCGAAGGGGGAAGCACGCTTTTCGAAATGAATTATTTTGGCGAGAAAGCTTATCTGACGCAGAGCTCGCAAATGTATGCTGAGGTTTTCGTATTCTCTCTTGGAAAAGTTTTCGTTCTTGCGCCTTCTTTTAGAGCTGAAAAATCCAGAACGATTCGGCATTTGGCAGAATACTGGCACCTTGAACCAGAGATGGCATTCTACGACTATAAAATGAATATGGAAGTCCAGGAAGCGATGGTCAAGTATGCGACAAAGAAAATGGTTGATGAGCGGTCGGATTTATTGAAAGCATGCGGCCGCGATCCAGAAGACCTTCGGGAAACTATAGAAAAACCATTCGAAGTCATGGAATACAAAGTCGCGGTTGAAGAAGTGAATGCGCTTGGAGGGAAAATGGATTTCGGACAAGACTTTGGCGCTGATGAAGAAGCATTGCTTACAAAGGGCGCAAAGGCACCTCTTTTCATTACAAAGTTCCCAAAAGACATTAAGGCATTTTACATGAAAGAAGACCCCAATGACCCGGAATTTGTGCTTAATGACGATCTGCTTGCGCCTGCTGGCCACGGTGAAATGATTGGCGGAAGCGAGCGTATCTGGAAGTACGATGAACTAGTTGCAAAGATGGAGGCGCAGAACCTCAAATTGAAGGATTACGAGTGGTATTTGGACCTCCGCAGGTATGGGAGCGTGCCGCATTCGGGATTCGGACTCGGAATCGAGAGGTTCGTGAAATGGATGTTGAATTTGGAGCATATAAGAGATACTATTCCATTCCCGCGAACTATCAATAGATGTTACCCATGAAAGAAAAAATAGAAGTGCGGAAAGCGACGACAGCAGACGTTTTGCGCATCATAGAATTATGGAAAGCCTTGGAAGCGTACCATGCGAAGCCCCAAAGCCACGGCAAGGGCGTATTCAAGGACATGTTCAAATATAAATCGAACAGACTGGCACTTTATATAAAATACCTGAAAAAGCAGCTTCATCAGAGAAATGCCGCTGTATTCGTTGCAGAATTTGGCGGAAGAGTCGCGGGCCATGTGATGGTTGAGGTGCAAAAACTTCCTCCGATATTAGTATATGACAAAAACGCATTTGTATGCGAGATAGTGGTTGATGAACGATATCGCGGGAAAGGCATCGGCACGGCATTATTAAAAGAAACTGAGACATGGGCGAAAAAGAAAGGGATGTATTCCATCGCCCTAACAGTACATACTGATAACAAAAACGCGTATTCTGTTTATAGGAAATCCGGTTTCAGGGAACACCATTTAAGGATGGCGAAGATTGTAAAATGAAATCAAGAGTCTGGCATCTTACTCTCTTACTGAATAAATATGATAAAACCCGGACGTTGATGAAATAAGGTTGGAAAAACCGCATCAGATACATTTTGTGTTTACAAATGTTTAAAAATAGTTCTTATTATATAATCATAAACAGATATATCTTATCCGAGCTGCGCTGCAAAATAGAAAAATAATTTCTCAAAGTGAAATTATGAAAAATCATTCCATAAATAGAGTTAAGAAAGCAGCCATTATTCTGGCGATCACAGGTGCAGCAGTATTTTTTGCTATGAAGAAAAAACCAGAGCTTGAGACGATTCAAAAACAAAAAATTGAAATGCAACTCAAAAAACAGGAATACGATAAGCAAAGCACTGAAAAAAACAATACATAGGGAATGATCTTAAATCAGATAAAAAATAGAGAAGCGCCTGAACCCATAACTCCGAAAGAAGATAGACATGGTTATCTTTCATGGATAAAAAACTATTATACCTCCGAGAGTCTGGATTGCGAATCAAGAGAACCTGCATTCCACGGAGAAGATAATTATTTCTCAAGATTTGGGATAAATTTAAAAGAAAAAGATATTAATATTACATTGAAAGCATTGCAACATGCAAGGACGAATTTTCAAGAAATAACTGGTTTTCTAACCACTCTTGAAAAAGATGAAGATGCTGCCGGGATTATTGGAATTGTAAATCATCTGAATATAGTTAGAACTGATCGACTTTGGCAAAGAGGACTATGCGATGCATATTTTAAATTTGACAACTGCGTTGTGATAAAAGATACAAATTGTTTTTTGAACCGCATGGATGCTGAAGAGATTTTCGTATCAACGTATATTTCACTCGCAAGATTGATTATAAATCAACCAGAACTTGCTGGAAGGGTGTTGGTTTCCTTACCTACTGGAGATGCCCAAGAATATGTTCTTCAAAAAATAATCGAAATGTCGTTTTCAGAACCCGATCTCGATAAACTTGAAAGTATTATATCTCACCTTTATACCTTCCGTTCGTTATTTTTTAAGGGTGTGTCCGAATACGATTACACTGATGATATGAGAGAAACCATCGTCGAATTAAGAGAAAAAACACGCATACCCGATCTGGCAAAAGCGCTTGATGAAACATTGAAAAATAACGAAAGAATTAATCAAGAAAATGATCAGGATGATTGAATAGATCGAGAAAAAAAGTAAAATTAAAAAGAAAATATTTGAAAGCTAGACTTTACCAGTCGTCGCGTCTTCCGAAGCCG
>JBFYLN010000185.1:0-3407 GCA_041305425.1 Microcaldota archaeon
GTCGACTGCCCTGAAAGCGCATCCTCAACCGCATCTCCAATTCGTGCGATTGCTCCAGGCCACACGATTGGGGCAGAGGTGTATTTCCTGAGCAATGGGACATTGGCAGCCATGCAGCCGCAGATAACAAGTTTTGGGTTTCTAGTATCTTGATTTGTTTTTTCCAGTTTTCGAATACGTTCAATTATCCGATTCTCAGTAGCGCCTTTTACCGTGCAGGTGTTCAGGATTATTACGTCTGCGTTTTCAATTTCATCACAATCTAAGATATTAAATCCATAATCATTCAGAATCCCTTTGATCATATCTGAGTCAGCCTGGTTCATTGTGCAGCCGTATGTTTCAATATACACTCTCGCCTTGTTCATCATATTTTTTAAGTTGAAATGATAATAAAAATCTTATGAAAACCAAAACCGAATACTTGACTTTCGAAACAAAACAAAAAATCGAGTTTGTTCGGATCACGGAAAGAGTCGAGCGCGTGATCGAGGAATCGGGAGTTAAGGAAGGTCTTGTCCTGATCAATCCTATGCACATCACCGCTGCGGTGATTGTGAATGACAATGAGGAAGGGTTGAAGAAGGATTATCTTACGGTACTTGAACGCCTCGTGCCATATCGAGCAGATTATCGCCATAACGACACAGGTGAAGATAATGCCGCGTCCCATATCTGGCGTCAATTCATGGGGCATCAGGTTGTGATGCCGATAACGAAAGGAAAGCTTGATCTCGGGACTTGGGAACAGATTTTTTACTGCGAGTTCGATGGACAGAGGAAGAAAAGAGTGATTGTGAAAGTTATTGGGGAATGATCTGGAAGAAAAAAATAGGGTAGAAAATTCGACAATAAATTAATAAAAAGGAAAATCTAAAGACAAAAAAGGTAAAGATAAAAAAAGAAAATAAAAGAAAGATATTCAAGACCGTGAACTCTACTTCGTCACAATCTCAATCCCTTCAGGCCTCTTGGACACATTGCCGACTTTCACACCGACAATCGCCTTCACTCCTTTGTTCGAGGCAAGGTCAACAAGCCTTTGGGTGATGATCCCATCAAATACGATCGATGCGATGTTACTCCCAGTCTCAAGCGACTTGATCACGTCCCGCACTTTCATTTCGCTCATGCGGTCGTGCTTCCAGTCATAGAACCTCGCAGTCAAGGTGTTGTTAAGCCCTTCAAGCTCCTTTAGCAAGAACACTTTGTCAATAACCTGTTCCTGCTTTTTCGAAAGTTCCGGAATCTTGATCGCTTCGACTGGTTTAGTAGTCGGCGTACCAAGCGGCTTTGTTATCGGCCTTGATACAGACGCTTTTTGCTCTGGAACAATTGGTTTTGGCTCTTCAATATGCGGTTTTTGTAAAACCGGCGTTTCAGGCTTTGGCTTTTCGGAATACGCCTGCTTGAATTGCCTATTTGTCGTTTGTGCCTCTACCTTCTTTTGCTCAGGTTCAAATCGCGGTGCCATAACTGCTTTTGGAACGAACACAGGCTTCTTTTCCTCTATCGGCTCTGGCTTTGGAGGTGCGCTGAATTGCGGTTCGGGTTTTGGCGCTGAGCTAAATTGTGGCTCGGGCTTTTGCTCAAACCTCCTTGGCTCGCGGTATTCTTCATACCTGCGCGGTGCGTTGACCTGTTTGCCTCCAAGGAATGCGCTCTCATCAAATGGTATCTTTCCACGGATGCATTTGATCAATTCCTTGCGCGTCAATTCCTCGACTTCCTTGCCCGCTGGTGCCCTGGCAGTGAATTCTATTTCCACTCCGCCCTGGACAAGTTCGTTGAGGATAATGTCTCCACCCCGGTCGCCATCAAGGAATGCAGTCACTTCCTTCTTTTTCGATAGCTCGACAACTGTCTTCGGTACTTTCGCGCCACCTATTGCAATGACATTTGTCATGTCGTTCTTGAGCATGTTCACGACATCTGCCCTTCCTTCGACAATTATTATCTCATTGCTCTTTCCGATTCCCGGCCCTGCTGAAAGCTTATCTGGACCGAATTCGGTAATCTCGGCCATCTTCACTTCATCACGGACCATATCAGTGATCTCTTTGCTCTCTGGGATTTCATCAACAAACATGTTCTTGAGAAGCAATTTTGCCCGGTCGATAAGCACTTTTCGCTTGAGGTTTCTTGTATCCTCTATCTTCATGACTTTCAGCCTTGCCTCGCATGGGCCGATCCTATCTACGGTTTCTAATGCAGCTGCGACAATGCATGTTTCTACCATGTCCAAACTGCTTGGTATCTTTATCGTTCCAATCGATCTTCCGTCCCTTCCATTAAGTTCGACTTCGATTCTCCCTATTCTCCCGTTCTTCTGCAGGTCTCTAAGGTCAAGCTCATCACCCAAAAGCCCTTCGGTCTGGCCAAAGATCGCGCCAACCACATCCGGCTTGTCGACAAGCCCGCCGATATCTACATTCGTATAAATCAGATATTTTACTGTATCAATGTATGTCTTTCCCATATTATTTCACCTTTATTTTTCATTTTTTTTGTTTTGATTTTTTCTCACATTTTTTTGTTTTATCTGTTTCATTTCTCACTTTTCTAACTCTGTTTTTTCTTTCCTTCTCACATCTTTTCTTTCATCTCTCGATCTCTTCTATCGTTCTCACAAGGTCCATATATTTCCGGTGCGCATCCTCGAAGAACCTCAGCCCGAGGAGGGATGCAAATCGTTTTCTTGTATCCAGATCCGCAGTCATTGAGTGTGATTCAAGTTCCTCTTTTGCCGCCTTTGCAAGCTGCTCGCCCCGCCTATCCATATCAGTCAGGATTACTATCCTGCTGACATTGCCAGATAGGTTAAGCTCCTCGCAGCGTTTGCGCAGGTTTCCGGATATCGTCATTACTTTTTTGCAGCCCAACAACCCAAGCGCTAATTTATCCCTCAAACCTTCCACAAAGATGACCTTATCACGGATGTCCGAGAGTAACCGCTCGAGCGTTTTACGCCGATATTCCAGCGTTTCAATATTCAATTGCCCCATCATTACCTCCTTTTGTCAAGGGTTCAGAATTAGCAGGAGGGGACATAAGGCTTATGAGTCGCTGCGCACTGTTGACCGGCATATCATTGCTTAAAGCTCAAGTGGCCATCCATGCGCAGCTACACATAGAATGGCCGCATGCTTATTTTATTGTATCGGAAACCAGAAGTTTCCGATAGCTGAAAAAATTTTGTTAAATTTTTTCAACCTAGCGTCGCCCTCTCTTCTATGAGGTCGATCACTGCAGGGAATATCTTCATGATGTCCCCTTCGCTCATTATGCCGATCAATTCACTGTTATCGTTAACTACCGGAAGCCTTTTGATCCGGTTCTCTCTCATGGCCTTTGCGGCCTCTTCAAGGTTGGTGTCTGGCCTGACCACCCGGAGCAGATCGGAAGAG
>JBFYLN010000186.1:0-3334 GCA_041305425.1 Microcaldota archaeon
AACCATAACTCGAAGCTAACCAAGAATCATAACAGGGCTTGGCTAATGGCAACACTAGAACGCCTGACGAAAGAGCCCCATTTTACTCTCCTATCATTTTCTCTGGGGATACATCGTGTTCAACTGGGATGCACTATTCTCTCTCGCAATGCGTGCAGGCATTTCACACGAAGAAGTGACCGCCGCCATCGTCCAGGAAGGCTTGTCCATGCAGCAAAAATGATTGTTTTAATGATATCTTGTGTGTCATAAAAAAATGTTTCAAAAAATGCATACATCTTCTGTCGAATGGTCAATTTGCTGAAAACGACCACGAGGAAATGGTATTTGTAACTGACATATATAACATTAATAATACGAAGCAAAGGCCCAGTATTTATACTCTCCTTATGAGCAAAAGAATCATGCCGTATCCTGTACGTTCGTAGTACGTTCGGTAATGCGACTATTCTGCCATGCAGAGCAACTTTAGAAAGGACTGCGGATTCACCCCCATTTAAGAGGACCCTGCCCCTAAAACCATGTGGTACATAAATGTTATATGATTGCATAATGCTCAATCTATAGACTCCATAAATCAGTATCAAATTATTGCGTGAAAATGTGAATAAGCTACGTCTGGCCTTCGCCCAATTCTTATGATCTCTTACCACATCAAGGGTTACGTTACGAGTGATAACTCCATTCTCAATCTCCTTAACATCACCCGAGCAAAGAACAACATCATTGTGTTCATCAAGATATCGGACTATCACCTCAAGAAAGGAACTGTCTAGATAGTCGTCATGAGCAAGCCATGTAAAGTAGTTGCCGCGGGCATGCTTAAGTAGATAATTGAAATTATTGCAAGCACCAATATTGATTGGCTGCTTAATATATTTAATGCGAGTATCCTTACTCATATACTCCCGGCAGATAGCTTCCGTTCCATCCGTCGAAGTATTGTCGGATATAACTAATTCTAAATCGGTATAGGTCTGGGCTAGTACAGAATCAAGTGCTTCCCTGATATATTTTTCTCCATTGTAAACAGGCATGCCAATACTGACCTTCGGTATGTGCGCATCTCGAGAAGTACGCAACTGATATTCAGGATTAGTCTGCATAGAGTTTTATATCTCCACCAATATTGATTTCATTTCTATGTGGGTTTTGTTTAAGGTGTTTGCCTTTAATATTGTCATGGTTCAGAATTAGTTGGCACATAAGTGCAAGCTTGCTCCACAATAGCTTTTTGAGCACAATCACTCATGTTTTATGATCTATCATATCCGCTTTAGATATCCATCAGGTGCGACGGTGATAAGTAACTTATTTTCAATGCTCTTATCAATCTGGAACTCAGGATGGGTTTTCAGGTATTCCCGGACGGCAGTTTTGGGATTATTTCCCGGCCCCCAGGGACGGTCGGGAAACATATCGGCGGGCATGTTCTCGATCACTGTATCGAACACCACACAATAGCTGCCCAACGAGGTGAGCGGCGCATATGCTTCCAGTTCCGCCAGTACGTGATCATGGGTATGGAGAGAGTCCAGACACACCAGCACGCACCGCTTATCCGATGCCTTAACCTTGACCTGTTCGATGATATCAGGCGCAACGCTGGAACCCTCTATCATCGAGATGCGCTTAAACATGGGATGCTTCTCTATGGCTTCTCGGTTGTGGGCGCGGATGTCAATGTCCACTCCCAATACACTAGCATCCTGTGGACCGCCGCAGATAGCATTCAACTCAAGCATGGATGCGTAAAAGATAAGCGAGCCACCATGCGCTATGCCGGTTTCTATTATCAGGTCTGGTTGTACCGACCAGATGATCTCCTGCATGGCCATGATATCCTGGGGATACTGTATGATGGGCCGACCCAACCATGAAAAGTTGTAGGAATATCTGGAAACAATCGATTCCCTCATAAAGGCATCTGCGCTTGTCCGTAGATTGGCATTTTGACCATTAAGCATGATTCGCTCTTTTAATTCTTGTTCAAATGTGTCCACGATCAATCTCCATGTAATTGAATTTGTTGTTCGTTAATTGCTTAATCTCGTCAAGATAATTGGAATTCATCACGAATATAACAGCACTTGGCTCAAGCATTTGTATTGCCTCGTTAGGAGAATAAATGCGAAGCCCACTGCCAGCGAGGTATTTCCCTTGCTTGGCCGGATTAATGTCGACAACGAGGTCTACATTCGCACCAGCCCTCTGGATAAAAAGCGCAAAAATAACACCTTTTGAGGCACCACCCCAAATAGCAGAATGTTTTCGTGTTCCATATTCCACGCCCCGTGCTTTCAATAAATTGGCATAAATATCGATTTCGGATAGAAAATCAACTGGAATCTCGGCTCTGCATTCATCGGAATACTCGGGGCGAGACAGCGTTGAAAGATCAGCAACGATAGCAATATATTGCCCCCCGAAAACATTCTTCGCCTCATGCACTACGCCGAACATGCGTTGGAAATCCGTAATACGAAAATAATTGACGTGTTCGTAATAGACATCGAACCACGCCCGGTGACGGCATATCCAGTCAAAGCAGGGAACTTCAATATAGATTTTCCCGTGGTCGCCATTGGAATTTCGGATAGTGGTTAGGAACCCAACAGGATCGGAGACATGCTCCAGAACATGGCGCAAGATGACGCCTCCGGCACTTAGACCAAGAGCCGGGTTAAAAGGAGCTTTTATAATGCAAGGATTCATACCTTCGTAGGCCGGGTCGATGCCAGTTATGGAAAAGCCCTCTGCCTGAAGGTACTCCAGAAAATGGCCCTTGCCACAACCTACCTCAATGAGCGCCTCATCGACGAAGTAGTGACGGATGATACTGGTAACCTCATCAAGATGCCCACGGAAAACGGAAGAATATGCCTGTTCGTTTTGATAATCCTGCCCGTATTCCATTAGTTCCGGTCTGAAAGCCCGATTGAAAACCAAGCCAGTTTTCATGTCCTGCACGAGAACCATATCACCCTTTGCGCAGGAAAGCGCTTCGCCTTCCGTTGCAAACATCCGGTTTTGGAATACGGGAATTTGTTCCGCCCGGTAAATTTCTCGATAATGGTTCATTTTGCATCTAGAATGGACTCAAGCTTGCGGTTGCTTCCCCAGAACTCCATTGGCTCATAATCCGGATAGGCGTAATGCCCCAAATTCAACTCAATTTTCCAGCTATTTTCCCGCAACCACCTCTCCACCAGCATACGAACTGAGACAGGCCTTCCTGAACAGACGTTGACGACGCCGATATCCGCCCGCCGCAGCGCCAGGACAACCAGTGCGGTGGCGACTTTGCTTACGGGGAAGTAGTCCCGCAGCTGTT
>JBFYLN010000187.1:0-12423 GCA_041305425.1 Microcaldota archaeon
AACATATCCGGGATGTCTGCATGTTCCCAAGGGTTCCGGGAGAAAAAGTTGTTGTTTGAAGGGAAAGATCAAACATCAACTTCGCAAAGGACTTTTATTCCAGTGAGTGCAGGGTCGAGCATCTCGTGCGATTCGGAGAACTTTGCACGGACCTGGACTTTGGAACCAGGTTCCACTCCTCTTTTTCTTAGATCTTTGGCTAGAGTTTCATAGAAACTTGGGACAATCGTGTCGTCTGCGATCGCCCGGACGAGTTTAAGCGGGACTTTGGAATCGAGCTTTATTGGCTTTAACATGCGCTTTCCATCGCGCTCGATGATGAGATAGAATAAAAGATCAACTTGTTCGCTTGCAAGGTTCCGGTCGAGATTGCGGCGGGAAATCATAGGAATAAATTTGAAAGAAAGGGTTTATGATGATTTGGATTCGGCAACGAACTCCGTGCAATCAGTCCCATTTTTCCTGAGGCACACCCAAAACTGGAAACAGGAAACCGAAAACTGGAATATGAGGGCCACGGCCGAGACTCGAACTCGGTTCAAGAGCTTGCTGCAGGATTCTGACCTAAGTCAAAACGCCACCACAGGCTCCTATGCTACCGTTACACTACCGTGGCCATAAATAAGACATTACTCCGAAGTTAAGAAAAACTTCTATGGTTTCCAGTCTTTTGTTTTCAGTTTCCAGTGACAAAAATTGTAAAATTTTTGTCAGCATTGGAATCATAGAGATTCCAATACAATAATGAAAAAAGAAAATTTACCTATGATGATTAATTAACTTTTCTTTCACCATTTTTTAAACATATCATTTGCACCGTATTTTAGGCTTCTGATATGGGATGGGCATTAGAAAAGGAATATCTCAAGCCCCCTCGCAATCAAGCCTGCGAGAAGAATCGCGAAAACAACCTCGAATGCGGAGATGCCAAGGGCCACCCTCCATCCATGCTCTTTCTTCAATGCGGCGATCGTGGCTGCGCACGGGACGTAGAACATGGTGACGACTGCGAATGTGACCATCTGGATAGGCGTAAGCACTGTGTCGAAAGCCTCGGTCCCGAGGAGCGCTGCAAGCGTTATGAGCGCAAGCTCCTTTCTTAAGACCCCAAAAATCAGCGTGATGCCTACAACAGATGGGAGGCCAAGCCATCCGACGGTGACCGGGCTGATAAGGTCAGATATGGGATTAAGCCAACCTAAGAGTTCTGCCAGTTTTATCAGGAAAGTGGATGCCACGATTATTGGCAGTGCCATGAAAACAAAGGATCGGATCTCTTTCCATGCCTGCATCAGCACATTGCCAGGCATGGGCATCTTATAGGATGGCATCTCCATCACAAGCCCGACCGGCTCTCCGGGAATCGCCTTGAAAGCGATCCTGCCAAGCACCAGTATCACGAGCAGGTTAAGGATATAAAGGCCCAAAGCCCATTCCAGGCCCACGTAAGTAGCAACAAGGCCCATTATCACGACAGTGACAGCCGCACATGGGATGAGAGTGACGATAAAAGATGCCAAAAGCCGGTCCTTGCGCGTCTCGAGTATGCGACAGGAAAGGCATGCAGGGACATTGCACCCGTATGCCAGAATCATCGGGATAAATGCCTTGCCATGCATCCCAAGCATGTGCATGAACGCATCCATCAAAAATGCCATCCTTGCCAGATATCCTGAATCCTCGAGAATAGCGAGTATGATGTAAAAGGGGACAAGGTAGGGCAATGCAATTGAAATGCCTGCAATAAGACCTTCAACAACACCGCTGACGATTATCTCCTGCAGAAAACCGTCCCCGATATAGGATGATAAGGCAACTTTTAGTGATGAGAGCAGGCCAAGAAGGTGGATTGAAAAAAAATCCCCGAAACAAAAAATCAGGAGAAAAACGATTGCAGCCACCAAAGCGAGAAAAAAATACCCGAAGAAGCGGTGAAGAAGAAATGAATCCAGTTTCTGGCTGATTGGAATTTCCGTCTTCTTCAAGGCCATGCATGCCCTTGCAATCCTTTCCGCTGCATAGTATCGTTCTGAAGATAGTGCGACTGAACTCGACTGGCCGCAGGACTTTTCAACCATAAGCCTGGTTTTCCGCGCATTCTCGATGATCTCAGGATTCCTTTTGCCGATGACCCCAACCACTTGGGCGTCCTCTTCAAGAAGCTTGACTGCCATCCATCTTGGAGGGTATGCAAAACCCTGCCTTTCGATCTGCCTTGTAAGCCTGCGGATTTCTGCTTCCAATTTTTTTCTGTAAGCAAGCAAGAATGGCCTCTGTCTCTGCCCTTGCGCTTTCAGCACAGTTTCCATGAGTTCGGAAATTCCCTTGCCTTCAGTTGCAGTTATAGGGACGATTGGGACGCCGAGCATTTTCGAGAGTTTTTTTTCATTGACCTCAATACCCTTTGCACAGGCAACATCCATCATGTTAAGTGCGATTACAACCGGCCTGCCAAGCTCAAGAAGCTGGAGCGTGAAGAAAAGGCTTCGCTCCAAAACAGAAGCATCAATGACATTCACTATGACATCAGGCCTCTCTTTTGCTATGTAATCCCTGGATATAAGCTCTTCAGAAGAGAATGTGGAAAACGAATAGATCCCAGGCAGATCAATCACGTTTATTTCAACGCCTTTGAAATTAAGCCTCCCCTCTGCCTTTTCAATCGTCTTGCCAGGCCAATTCCCGATATGCTGCTGCAGGCCGGTGAGATGGTTGAAGAGCACTGATTTTCCGACATTCGCATTCCCGGCTAATGCAATACGTAGCGTTTTCAACTGCCCACCTTCACAAGTATCTTCTCTGCGATCCCCCGCCCTATTGCAAGCATTGTTGAGCGGACCGATATGTCCACCGGGCCGATTGCTGAAGAAGAGCGCTCCATCGTTATTCTCGTGCCCGGGGTAAGGCCCATGTCAGTGAGCCTTCTGCAAACGCCTTTGCCTCCTGAAACCACCAGGATTATCCCGCTCTCCCCTTTTTTGAGGTCTACAAGCCGGAGGACATCTTTCTCCTGCACTCCGGTTTTTTCAAGAGCGCGCAGTGCCCTCATAAGGCCCTGTTCCACATCATCTGAAAGCGCATGCTCAAGCACGCATGCCTCGCCATGGATTTTTGCCTTTTTTATTCCTACCATGGAAAGGAACCGCTCGATCAGATAGTGTTTCCTCAGGACAGACTGGCCGATTTTTTCCCCTTTGCCCGTAAGCCGGATCTCCCCATAACGCTCGTATTCCACAAATCCCCTTGCACTCAGCTTCCCGAGCATCTCGCTGACGCTTGCCGGGGAAACGCGCAGATCCTTTGCCAGGCCCTTCACTTTCGGACGCCGGCCTCCCTTGGCATACCTCACAAGCAGCTCAAGGTACTCCTCTGTTTCCGGGCTTCTCTTTTCACGCATAAGATGTTAGGTGAGCCTAACATTTATTAACCATTCAGTTGCCCCTATGCCGCATGGTGGGCCAGTTTCAAGCCATACATAAGCCCAAGGCCGACAAGGAACGCAATCATTGAGCTGACTTTGCCCCAACCTTCGGCCTTGTGCATTTCGGGAATAAGGTCAGAGGCTGCGATATAGATAAAGTTTCCGGCTGCAAATGGCACCAAAAACGCGATCAGCCCGCTTACACCGGAAAGGAAATACCCGACCAGGGCACCCAGGATTATTGTCGACTGCGCCATGAAACTATAGATGATCGCCTTGTCCCGGGTTATCCCTCCTTTTACAAGGACGCCGAAAATCCCAAGCTGCTGTGGAAGCTCATGCGCGATTATGGCGATTATGGTTGCGATCCCAAGGGGGATGCTGACAAGGTAGCTTGCTGCCAAAGCAATGCCGCCAAGGAAGTTATGCACTCCATCCCCGATAAGCATCACATAGGAAAAGGGGTGGATCCCGCATTCTTTGCAGTGGTGGAAATGAAGATAGGATTCAAGGACCATGAAGAGGACGAATCCTGCCAAAGCGAAAAAGAAGACTGAAGACGCATCAACCCCTTCCAAAGATTCAGGGAGCAGGTGGAAGAATGCGCCGCCGAGAAGGCCGCCTGCAGCCAATGCCGCCAAAATGTCAACGACCTTCCTCATGTCATGCTTGCTGACCCATAATGAGAATACGCCGACAAAACCGAGAAGCGCGTCTGCTATCGCCGAGCCCATTATCCAAAATAATTCGTTTGCCATAAGTCCTTCTGGAAACGAATAGTTAATAAATATTAGTATAACTATTATTAACTTAAACATTGTATTTTGAGAATCTTAATAACAGGTAGATGGACATGGAAATTGTCAGCATATCGCTGGATGAGGAAACACTTTCAGAACTAAATGAGATCCAGGAAAAGCTTGGCTATAAGAGCCGCTCCAGGCTGATGCGTGCAACGATTGATTCGTTGCTTAATGAATATAAGGTTATTGAAGGGGTAAAAGGACATGTGGATGCCGTTTTCACTCTGACATACCGGGAAATGAAAGAAGGCGAATTGGGCGGCATCCTAAAACAGTTCGCAGATACGATCCGGACCGAAATCCACCAGCACCATGCAGGGATATGCCTTCGGGTGCTGATAATCTGCGGGGATGCAAAACAGATAAGGGAGCTGTTCGCTTCATTGAAGAGCGCAAAAGGAGTCCGGTCACTCAGTGTCTGCCTGCTCTGACTTTTTACCTCTTCACCACCACAATCCGCCTATAATTTTCCCTCAAGCCAGCCATAACGGGCATTTTCCCTATTGTCGAATGCAGGGACAAACGGCTTGATATCTATGAGTGGAGAGTTATCCAGCATATCCACCCCTTTCACGCTCAGGGTGTTTCCCTTCTTTTCAAGCAATTCCACAATGCTAAGCCCGATATGGTTTGGCCTTCTCGGGGAACGGATGGAAAAAATCCCTTTTTCATTATCCTCAAGAAAGGGCTTTGATTTGAGGGAATAGCCAGATGCCTTATGAAAATGATAAAGCAGAAAAATATGTGAAAAACCTTCAATATCGTCCAATCCTTCTGAATATTCTTTGAAGACCTCGGCTGTTCCGGTTTCATCTGACCTTGCAGACTGGATAGGCGCGTCTCCTGGAGCATTGTAAGGAGTATGGATTATTCCTATCGGCCTTATTTCGAACCTCATTGAATCACCTTTTTCAATTTTGCCACAAGCCTTTTCAGGCATGCTGCCGCTTCCCCGTTTCCTTTTATAGGCGGAATCCCCTGCGCCAGAAGGCGCGGGACCTCTTCGTCGTAAGGGATTTGCGCGATCAGCTTTTCCCCGTACTTTCCTGCGATCTCTTTTTCATGCTTTTCCGATACGCCCACCTTGTTCATAACTATCGAAAACGGGATTTTGAAATGCCTGACCACTTCAAGGGCCCTTTCAAGGTTTGCGATGCTTGAGGGTGTCGGCTCAACAACCCCGATCGCATAATCAACGCCAGTGGCTGCGGCTATAACCGGGCAGCCTATGCCGGCAGGCGCGTCAATAAGTATGAGATCTGCATTTGTTTTGCCTGCGATATCTTCTGCCGCTTTCCTTGCTTCAAACACAACCTTTCCGCTTCCGGATTCCCCTGGCTCAAGTTTTCCATAGACAAGGGGGAAATATTCTGTTTGCTTTACTATGAGTTCACCGGTCAGTTTTGGCTGGAGTGAAATCATATCAGGACAGACAATTGCGCACGCGCCGCAGCCTTCGCATTTGAAACGGTTAATGACTGCAGCCTGGTCCTCAATCCTTATCGCATCAAATCTGCAAACCCCTTGCAGCTTTTTTGAAGTGATTTTCTTTGATCGGTCGGCAACGGCAATCTTAGTGATGTTCAAGGACTCTTTTCGGACCAAACCCCCTGGAAAAAGAATGTGCTGGTTCGGGCAGTCTGCATCAGCATCAACAAGGACAAGCTTCTTTTCTTTTGATAATTCAAATGCGAGCGAAGAAGTGACTGTGGATTTTCCTGTGCCGCCTTTTCCGCTGAAGATCACCAGTTTCATTGGATCAGCCTCTTTGCAAAACCTGACAGGCGCCCCGATATGGGATGCTCCGGATATTTTTCAATTATTGGGGCGCCTTCAACATAGCATTCGATCATTGCCTTGTCATATGGGATTTCCAAAACGTTTTTTATTTTGCGATTGGATAACGTGCTTCTGTTCACAATCACTTCATAAGGGATGTTGAGCTTTCCAAGAACCTGCGAAATCACACCCAGATCATGCTCACCGAACAAAGTGGGTTCAGTGACTGCAATCGCCTTTTGGCAACCTTCAAGTGCGGCAACAACCTGGCAATGCGCACCAGCTGCCGTATCGATAATATAGATATCGCTCTTGTTTTTGAAAGCCCTTTCCTTGATTGCACCAACGACCTTTTCTGTAAGCGGGTCTGAGGGGTTCAGCTTTCCCAAAAAAAACTTCACTCCGTGTTTCTCAAAAAAATAAGTGTGCCCGGTTACCTTGCTTGATTCTGTTATCGCCCCTGCAGGGCATGCAAGCATGCATGCGGAACAGCCGCTGCACAATGATTCCACAAGAACCGGCGGTTTGCCCTTGGGCTGGTAAAGGGAATTGAACTGGCAGGTTTTCACGCACTTGCCGCATTTTATGCATTTTTCATTATCGATTGCGGGGATAAACGAGCAGACCTCCCTTTCTTCTCCGATCGTTCCTCCTGATACAAAATGAGAGCTCGGGCAATCCGCATCACAATCAACATAGGTTACTTTTTTCCCTTGTTTCGCAAGCGCTATTGCGATATTCACTGCAATGACCGTCTTGCCGGTTCCACCCTTGCCACCGGTAACTCCGATAATCATCCTGGATTCACCTCTCAATGGCTGCAGGCATTCGCATCGGTTTCCAGTTTTCCGCCTAGATAATCAGAAACAGCATCCAAGACCTTTCCGCGTGCGCCCACAATCAGCTTTATCCCAAAGCCCTCCAGGAGCTCGGCTGCCATTGGCCCGCATCCACCGGTGATTATCACTTTTGCCTTATTTTCTTTTATGAATTGCGGGACTGCCCCTGGCAAATGTTTAGCGAAATACGGGTTGGGGATTGCTTTTGCAGATTTTATTTCTTTTCCATCTGTCTCAATAAAAACAAATTCCGGGCACCTGCCGAAATGCTCTGCGATGTTCCCGCCCATTCCTTTTCCTTCTGAAGTGATTGCAATTTTCAAACCCGACCACCTTTGAAGCCTCTGCCAGCCCCATGGCTAAAACCAGGCCCCCTTCCCATGCCAAAATGCCCGGGAACGCCGGGAGACTCCGAAGAAGAAAGCCTCCCAGCCAAATAATCCTCAACAGCCTTCCTGACATTCCCGGATGCGGCATACACCATGATTTTGGATTGGGAAAGCACTCCAATCGCATTAGGCCCGCAATTCCCGGTAATCACCGCGCCCGCGCCCGCGTCAACGACCGCCTGGGCAGCAGCTATCCCTGCACCACCGCCGGCCAGCGCCCCTGGGTTCTGAATCACTTCGATCGCCCCCAATTCTTTTCCCTTTGTATCTACAAAAGTAAAGGTCAAGCATCTTCCGAAAATCGGATGTACGAGGTCATCCAATCCCCCTTTGGTTGTTGAAACTGCGATTTTCATACTTTCACCCCTTGTTTTCCTGAATCCTTTTTTTCACTTCTTTTAGCTCGGACTCAAGCTCATTTGCATAAGCTTCCAAATCGGATAATTCATCCGTTTCCCTGTTTTGCGGCGCTCTGGCATATGCATTCGCCATTCCCATGCCCCTGCCAAATCCACGCCCATATCCAGGGCCATACCCCATCCCATAACCTCTTCCCAATCCCGGCCTTCTGCATCTCCATTTTCCCTGGGACCATCCAGGCCCTGTTCCATCTCCATACGGCATTCCATTCACCTCTGAAACGATTGTCTATTATGAATATATATTCATAATGTTTTTAAACGTATGGGCTAATAATCATTAATTTAAATATTACAGGTGTAGGTATGGTTATGATGAGGCTATCAATGCCGTTTTTCCTGCTGTTGCTTGCGGGTTTTTCTTCTGCCATCCAGATTGAGCTATATTATGGGGAAGGGTGCCCGCATTGCGCTTCAACATATTCGCTGCTGCAGTCGATACAGGGCAGCCACAACCTTTCGATAGCCACACATGAGGTATATTATGATGAAAACGAGCGCACGAAACTGATAGCCACATATGAAAAATTTTCATACGATATCAATAAAGGTGGCGTACCTACCATAATCGTCGATGGAAAAACGATGATAATCGGAGAAATGGGCGAAAGCCAGTGGCACTCGCTTTTCAATGCCTGCCTGGAAGGGCGATGCCCAGAAGGCGTATTCACCCATAGCACATTAACCCTGCCTTCTGGAAACCAGACGAGTATGGCAAACACTACCACAACCGATCCAATCGAGGAGCGCAATGGCATGGGCAGCCTGGCTTTGTCAGTCCTGATAGGCGCGGCCCTTGTGGATTCCATAAACCCATGCACAATAGCTGTGATGGTGCTGCTTTGCGGAGCGATCCTGTGTTCCAAAGGCCGGACAGATGCCCTTGTGGCCGGAATGATTTTTTCAATCGTGATATTTTTCATGTATATGTTGTATGGGCTTGGCATAATGAAAGCAATAGCCGCTTTCGAACTGACAAGAATATTTTATATCATAGTAACGGCCGGAGCGCTAATGCTGGCACTGATGGAGCTGAATGCATACTTCAATTACAAGCCCGGTTTCCTGGCAGTCGAGATGCCGATGTTTCTGAGGCCATATGCAAAAAAAGCCACGGCAAGCGCGACCTCTCCGGCGGGCGTGGCGCTCGCGGCAGTGCTCTGCTCGCTATTTCTCCTCCCCTGCTCTTCAGGCCCTTATCTGCTTGTTTTAGGCATGCTTGCCAAAGCAGCTACGCTGCAGACAATCGGCTACCTCGTACTTTACAATATTTTCTTTATCCTTCCCATGATCATGATAACAATTGCCATTTATCTTGGCAAGACTTCAGTTGAGAAAGTAGATGCCATGAAGGAGAAGTACATAAAAGCCATCCATCTTTTTTCTGGTTTAATATTGTTAGTGCTGTTCCTGATGATGCTCGGGCAGGCAACAGGCTGGTACTGAGGATTAAGCGCACCTTGGGACCAGGTATTATTTTTCTGGCCTTCTCAGCCTGGTTTCACAGATGTCCAGCGGGGCGACTTTGGGCTTCTTTGCCTTATAAACAGAGATGAATGGAATGCCGCTGAAATGCTTTTCGATTTCATCCATTGCAGGCTCAGGAAGGGGCAAAACACCCGAAGGGCGCAGCGGGGTGTCCAGCTGGACTTCATCCGCCTTGATCTCAACCGCAAGCTTGGCCATTGCTGCTGCGGATTTTTTATTTGCCTCTATGAACATCATCTGCAGTGAAAGCTTGCCAAAGAATTCTTTGCGCAGCGCAATCAGGCCGTCCAAAACAGATCCGAATGTTATGCCTTTTGCAGGCTGGTTTATGTTTTGAAATGTTTTTTCGTCCGATGCATCCAGCTTCGCGCATACGATATCGGCTTTTGAAATGGCATCTCGGACCTGCGAAAGGTGCAGCAGAGAGGAATTTGTAAGGACTACGACAGGCAAGCGGTATTTTTTAGCGCAAATTATCATGTCGCCAAGCGAAGAGTTGAGCGTAGGTTCCCCTGTGCCTGAAAAAGTTATGGCATCCGATGTGCTTTTATCTGCCTTCTCAAGATCCGTTTCAATATTTTTCAGGCTGACATATTCTTCTCTGCTGGTTGTCCTTATTTTTGTCCTTCCGAGCTGGCAGTAAACGCAATCAAAAGAACATACTTTCTGTTTCCTGCATATCGGATCTATGCCAAGGGAGCGGCCGAACCTCCACGAAGGCACAGGGCCGTAAACGGATTTCATTATGCGAAACCTTAACCAATAAAAGATCTACTTGCAGTCTTTGCACCCGTGTATCTTATGGCGGGTACCGTCTTTGTGTATGCATTCGCCTTTGGAATGCTCATGGCCTTTGCATTTTGGATGCTCGCATTCTTTCTCATGTTTTTTATCCATAACAAATCACCATCGTTTCTATTTCAAATTAACTTGATAAACGCCCATAATTTATTATTTTTTTGAGATGCGATAATTACCGCCATTGATTTTTATTGCGCACCCCTTTACCAGGGCGTCTGCGATTTTTTTTCTGGCGGATATGAGCAACCGGTGCAATGTTGGCTGCGATACGCCCATATTTTTCGAAGCAGCAGTCTGGTCTTTTTCCATGGAATCCACCAGTCTGATGGCTTCCAGCTCATCAATCATTATTTCAAGTTCTTCCAGCTCCCTTAATGGGACTCCTGCGGGCTTGAAGTATGTGACTTGCGGTTCGGATAAAACCTTTCTGCATTTTCTCGGCCTTGACATGTCAATCTGTTTTATTTAAGCATTTTTAGCTTTTCTTCTGCCATTTCCTTTCAACGTCAAACTCTTTAACCTTTCGCCCATACTTGCATTATCTTTCTACTAAGCCCATTAATCCATTATCAGAACCGCTGCGGCAATTGCAGATGTCCATTTTCCGCCTTTGTCCACGATTGCTGACTGCGTAGTATTGATCGTCCGCACGATCTTTCCGCTCATCTTGAAGTATTTCTCACGTTCATCCCATGCTGTTTCAGGATTGAATTCAAGGCCAAGGGTGGATGCAAGCATCGAAGCTGCGAGGTCTTCTGCGTATTCCCCTGCTTTTTTCTCAACCTGCCCATACCCATGATGCTCGCTTAAATAGCCATAAGCCGAAACGTCAGAAGGCAATGCGCAGCCGATAGAAGCTGCCAAAAGCCGGTTAGGCTCGTTTGAGCTGACCCTTGCCATGACGACAAAAACTATCTGCCCTGGCTTGAGCTGTTTTAAGCCTTCTGCCCTGGAAACCATCTTTGCACCTGGCGGACAGATGCTCGAGACAGTGACCAGGTTGAACTGTGCAATCCCAGCATCCCGAAGCGCAAATTCAAAAGATGTCAGCTGGTCCTTGCTTTTTCCCACACCGTTTGTAAAGAAAACTTTTTTTGCCAAAAGGTCCAATTCATCACCGATTGCAATCTGCAATTATTATGAATCTATATTCATAATGTTTTTAAACGTATGGGCTGGAGTTTTTTTCTGCGTTTCCCTTTCATCTTCTATGCCGTTCCTGGCATTTTCAATCAAATTTGAATCTACAGGCAAATCATTTAAGTGTGTTCCATTCCATTATTTCATTATGAAAAAAATCCTGCTTTCAATGCTTTTTCTTCTTGCGATTTCATTTTCATCCTTAAACCTTACGTTCTATTACGGCAACGGATGCCCGCACTGCGAGCGGACTCTGGCTACTCTTACCAGCCTAACTGGCGATTACAATCTTTCAGTAGATTGCAAAGAAGTTTATTCCATTCCACAGAATCGGCAGGAGATGCTTGACACTTATATCCGGTTCGGGCTTGACCCTTCGGACCCTTTGCATACTGGAGTTCCCATCACACTTATCGGCAATCGTTCGCTTGTTGTCGGAGAAATCAGCACTGCACGCTGGCAGGAAATCTTTGGTTATTGTATGAATGGAAGCTGTAGGGATGGCATTTTCACTGATGATTATTTCTCTCCGATTGAAGAAAAAGACATATCATCTCAGCTCACGCTCCCCATTCTTTTCGGTGCCGCGATCGTTGATTCAATTAATCCCTGCACAATCGCAGTCATGGTGATGCTTCTTGGTGTAATTCTTCTGTCACAAGGAAGGAAACAGACTCTTATTGCAGGCATAGCTTTCTCGCTCACAATATTCGTGATGTATCTGATAATAGGGCTTGGGATATTCAGGGTACTTGCCTCATATGAGCTTCAGAATATATTTTTCATTTTCGTCACGATCACCGCGCTGATTCTGGCAATCTTGGAAATCCGCGCGTATTTCAACTATAACCCCGGGCTGTTAGCAGTCGAAATGCCCATGTTCCTGCGGCCATATGCCAAAAAGGCGATGGCAGGGGCGGTTTCGCTTCCAGGAGTGATTTTTGCAGCAGTGCTCTGCTCACTGTTCCTGCTTCCCTGCTCTTCAGGGCCTTATCTTATGGTATTGGCGATGCTTTCGAAATCCGTCGATGCGCAAGCACTCTCTTATCTCCTGTTATACAATCTCATTTTCATAATGCCCATGCTCATCATTACCGCATTTGTCTATTTAGGCAAAACCAATGCTGAAAATGTTAATGAGCTCAAAGAAAGATACATCAGGGAAATACATCTTCTTTCCGGCCTGATACTTTTTGCATTGTTCCTGCTCATGCTTGGGCAAGTGATGGGATGGTACTGAGTTATTGTTATCGCACAGATGCGCTGAGCTTATTCACCACCATATAATTTCAGGGCATACATGAAAACCAAGCCAACAAAAAGTATCAGGATACTAACGAATTT
>JBFYLN010000188.1:0-8575 GCA_041305425.1 Microcaldota archaeon
TTCTGCTTCATATCGAAAAACATTCCTTTGTACACATGGCAATTTGGGCATGCTGGCATGGGATTCACCAACTCGATTGTTTAAATGAGAATGTTTATAAATAAATATATTTTCGACGTAATCTAGGGGTAAAGACATACGCTTATTAATCTCATATCCGAGAGCATAAGCAGGTAATCTTATGATTTCAGGCCTGAGTTTTGGTGAAGTATTTGTAATCGTTGCAGCAGCAGTAATCGTATTTTTCATCCTGGGCCTCTGGGCTGGGAAAAAGGCATACGGCGCAAAACCGCAGAAAAAGATTTCAAAGAAGAAAAAATGATCGATCGCTCATCTGGCGTATTCTGCCCGTTCGATTATATTTTTCGCTGTCGCGTGGGAAATTCCTGTTAGTTCCATCAGCTTATCCGGACTCTCCGGGATATCGAAAACAGTCACGATCTTCTTTTCAAGCAATTTTGCCAAGATATTCTTCGACATGGGTATGACGCTTACAGGCCAGCATTTCCTATCTTCTATTAGCTTCTCCAGCCCGTGATCAAATGGATAATGCCAACCCAATAACGGGAAGCCCATACAATTTGCGTAAGCCACTACATCAGTTGAGAACTTCGTATTGCAGACCAGCCAAGGCTTTGTGAAACGCCTGCATCGCCCGAGTTTCGCTCCCTCTACAAGGTCCAAAAATCGCGCGTAAGTATATAACGCGGTTTGGATCCTGCACTTGATTCCACCAGAATTATGGAACTTGCACTCGATCATGTAGCTCGCATCATGGTCAGCGGCAACCACGTCGATCTCGTGCGAGACGCATTTTCCCTGGAGCATCTGGCGAACTTCAGTCCGATATCCTTCTAGCGCTAATAATTTCGATATATAATCCTCAAACTCATATCCTGCCGGCCCGAGGTCAGTGAGCGCCCTTTTCAGGTTATACTTATGGGCAAACTCCGGCCGTTCCTTATCCAGGATCCGGAACATTATCCGATAAATCTCCTTTGTCGTTATCCCGTCGAACAGTTTCGGTTCAAGCTCAAATAGCGCAGCATGCGCTGCTTTCCCGGACAATCCGATTCCCCTCATCGCTTCCTGGACTTTCGCTGGGTCATACGGTTCGCTTTCGCCAGATTCCTTTTTCACCATGATCTTGAGTGCCATGCTGTTTTCTCGCACTTATCCATTATATTGTTTTCGGGATAGCGGTTTTTTCGTTCAACCTACTCAAATTAAAACCTTATCCCACAAATATCCTTTTGATATTTATGCAATATAAAAAACCTAAACAAAAAGAAAAACTCATTGATTTCAATAGCGCGTATAAGAAACGGAATGGCAGGCAACCAAAACCGATCGAACGAACGCTCATGGTAGACAACATAACTGCAATGGATAAATTGCTTTCCCCTGATCCGAAAAAGATAATCGTAGAGATTAATCTTGAGGACAAATCATGCAAACAGGATTACTCTCGGGAAGTTCGGACGAACGATCAAATCATTGTCCGGGCAGGTCGCTGTGAATTTAGGCTTGCTTTTGCGCAGATAGATTCGAATGGTAATTTGGTGACCCTCGCTTTGATCAATAAAGAACGTTTCGATTTTACACCCAGTATATCTTCTGATGGCAATGAAAAAGTCTGGTCCGGTCTTCTTTCGGATAAACGCTATTTCGAAATCCGGGTAAAACGCATTCCAACATACTCGATTGATCCGGGCGTAATCGCGAACGTCGAGATAACTGCGAAAGTGAACCGCGCGGCTTATTGAACTTCTTTTGGGATCCATTGAGCACATTCGCGTTTAGTTCCTTCTCGCACCTTTTCGCACCTTTTATATTCTTTTCTCTCTAAATGAGTTTTACTTATTTCTGACGAATAATACCGTTAGAGTTTTCGTTAGAGCTTTAGGTGAAACCAATGGCAAAGAAAGAATTCGTAGTCGAAGAAGTACAGAGATTGATGGACAGCCAGGACCAGGTCCGGAACGTCGCTATCGTTGCGCACGTGGACCATGGGAAGACCACGCTTACAGACTCGCTTGTCGCACGCGCAGGGCTTATCTCAAAAGAGCTCGCAGGCGAGCAGAGGATGATGGATTTTGACGAGCAGGAGCAGGCACGAGGCATTACGATCAAATCAGCCAACATATCGCTGGGATTCTCATTCCAGGGAAAAGAATATCTTATCAACCTGATCGATACGCCTGGGCACGTGGATTTCGGTTTCCACGTCGTTCGCGCCATGCGTGCGGTTGACGGGATCTGCCTTGTCATCGATGCAGTCGAAGGTGTCATGCCGCAGACAGAAACTAACCTTAGGCAGGCATTGAAAGAACGTGCAAAGCCGATTCTTTTCATCAACAAGATCGACCGGCTCATCAACGAGCTCAAGTATAATTCGGAGCAGATGACTGCGCGTTTTGTTAAGATCATGACGCAGGTCAATAAGATCATTGAAGCCAATGCACCTGAAGATAAAAAACTTGACTGGCAGGTCCGGGTTGACAAGGGAAATGTCGCATTCGGGACAGCGTTCAACAAATGGGCAGTATCGTATAGCTCGATGAAGAAATTCAACATCGGATTCAAAGACATTTTCGAAAAATGCGTTGCAGGTGATCACGCCTGGCTGGTTGATAAAAGCCCGCTTGATGAAGTGCTGCTAGAAATGATCATCCTCCATCTGCCAAGCCCGAAATTTGCACAACCCTACCGTATTCCGGTACTTTGGAAAAACGGAGACCTGACAACCGAAGAAGGAAAAAGCATGCTCGCATGCGACCCGAACGGAAAACCTGTCGGAGTAGTTTTCGGTGTGGTTTATGATGAGCATGCCGGTGAAGTTGGCGTTTGCCGCCTTTTCTCAGGAAAGGTTGAAAAGGGAACAAACCTTTATATCGCTTCCAAGAAAGTCAGTGCGAAGATCCAGCAGGTCGGTGTTTACATGGGCCCTGACCGTGTGGGCGCTGAGCGGCTTATTGCGGGGAATATCGGTGCGCTCGTCGGCCTGAAGGATGTCTATGTTGGAGAAACAGTTTCAGCTGAACCAATGGAGCCATTCGAGCAGATCAAGCACTACTCTGAGCCGGTCATCACAAAATCGATCGAAGCAAAGGAGCAGAAGGATCTTCCAAAACTGATCGAGGCGTTACGGAGCATTTCAAAAGAAGATCCGACAATCAAAGTTCAGCTAAATCAGGAGACTGGCGAGCACCTGATTAGCGGAAACGGTGAATTGCATTTGGAGATCATTGAGTATAAGATCAGGAACGAGAAGAAAGTTCCGATTACAACCTCTCCTCCGATTGTTGTGTATCGTGAAGCATTGCTTGGCAAAGCCGGTCCAGTTGAAGGTAAATCGCCAAACAAGCACAACCGATTGAAATTCACTGTTGAGCCGCTTCCACCAGAAATCATCAAAGCAATACACGACGGTGTGATCAAGCAAGGCAGGCCAAAGGGAAGGGAAGTCTGGGAAAAGCTCATTGAACTTGGCATGGACCGCGAAGAGGCAAGGAACGTCTATGATGTATACAGCGAGAGTATTTTCATCAACGGGACCAAGGGTATCCAGAGCCTGAACGAAGTCGAGGAACTGATGATACAAGGTTTCGAAGAAGCACTTGATTCTGGCCCATTGGCAAAGGAAAAGATGTCTGGGGTCAAAGTGACGCTCTATGATGCGATGCTTCACGAAGACAATGTGCACAGGGGGCCAGCGCAAATGCTTCCAGCTGTCCGAAGGCCGATATACGCTGCGATGTTGTTGGGTGGTGTCACATTGCTTGAGCCAAAGCAGAAGATACTCATCAACACTTTGCAGGAGTATTCCGGAAACGTCATCAACATGACAAACGGAAGAAGGGGAACGCTTGAGGGCATGGAGCAGGAAGGCGAGAATACGGCGATCACGACGATCATGCCGGTGTCTGAAATGTTCGGATTCTCAAACGAGCTTCGTGGCGCGACCCAGGGAAGGGCGATCTGGTACCAGGAATATGCTGGTTACCATCCGATGCCAAAAGAGCTTGTGGCAAAGATCGTTAGGCAGATCCGCGAGCGCAAAGGCGAGAAGCCCGATCCTCCGACTCCTGAGTTCTTCATGGAGTAGTTGTGTTTTGGGATTGCGATTCGAGATCCATTCCCTCTTCTTTTTATTACTTTTTATTTCTCTCTTTCTTCATGCTTTGCCTTTAATCCCCTTGCCTGTGGTATTCAACATCTTCACGAACTTTTGTGTGTGCCTCCCCACAGTCTAAAGCTTACTTTTATAAATACTTCCACACACTAATATATACATAAACACTAACAAAACAATCTAAGCAACTGCAAACTAGGTGGGATTATGGAATTACTGACATCGATAGACGACATAATAAAATTCGATGAGAAGTTCAAAAAAATAACTGAAGGCCTAATTATCCGTACTGGAAGTCTCTTTCTTTTACCATCAAATGCTTGGTCCGGTTGGGGTATCGGTATCACGGACGAGAACCGCGAAGCGTTGAAACAAATCGCACAAGAAGAACGCGAAAATGAAACAAACAAGCGCGAAGAATGCCCTGAGATAGAAGCGTTCATCAAGCCACAGATGCGTGAACGGTTGGAGCCACGGATGGCCCGGTATATGGCAGAATGCGTGAAAGAAGTTGCCAAACTCATTTTTCAAACCAGGGAAGACATCGTCATTTGCGACCTTCCTGCCCGTGACGGATTGTTGTCAAACACAATCGCCCTCCAGCTGGATGCGGACCTGAATCAAAAAATGAGGTACCATCTTGTGGACCGCTCTGAAGAAACCCTCAATCTCGCAAAAACAGACCTTGTTCGAAGGGGCGGGAACGTCACTGAACACGCGATGTCGGATACTGATTTCCTCAAACAATGCCCGGATAATTTTTTTGACATCTTCGTTTCTCTTTCACATCTGCACCACATATCGTTCTTGGATGATTATCTTCCGGAAGTGCGGCGTGTGCTCAAAGATGACGGTGTGCTATTGATTGGCGACCGCCACTCTGCAATGTTCGACCATCCGTTACATACTGAGGCGCTATTGAAAATGATCGGCGCTGAAGAGCGAACAATCCGCTCTTTTAGAAAGCATTTTGGCGAGCGGAGGATGGCACCAGACCCATTTGTACAAATAACAGAAGAAGAATGCACTGCGATATCCGACCACAAAGATTACTGGAAGCAGATTGTTGAAATATTGCGTTCCAAATATGACCCGTCGATGCCCAAGGTCGCTTTCTTCGAGGCGAACGAGACATCGGCGGCAAGGCGCATGAAGCTTGAGAAAGCTGGCTTTGACCTGGAGCCCGACGATAAGGGAAAAGCGTTCCTAAGGAGTATGCCAAAGCGGGTCGTTCGGGGATCGGATTTTGCGGTTGTAATGGGTGCTGTAAAAAAAGCAAGGTGAATTTCAGATACGGAGATATGTGACAAGACATGGCCTTAAGATATTTTCCAAATGACCTCCTGCAATTGCACGGGGAGCTAAGCGATATCACCAAAGGGCTGCCCATCTCGGCCGGAAGCCCGTTCCGGATCGCACACCAGTATCTTGAGAACTGGGGAATCAAGGTTACAAAAGACAATCGCCAAATAATAGAGGATCTGGCAGAATCAGTTAATCGGATGGAGTGGAAATGCGGTGGCAATGAACTGGACATGGCGATACACAGGGCAGTTGCAAAGGCAGGGCTTTCGAAAAACAATATCGACCTGAATACCATGCTCGGGTCTATGGGAGCGCAGATACTCTCTTCCATGGATGATGGGAAAAGAATATTCCGTGTGCTTGATATCGGTTCAGGCTCAGGAAATACTTCCGAAGCCGTGCTTGATGGATTACCTGTTCAGGTAGGGGATCTTGCAGCTATGGATTTCGCTTCAACCAGGCTGGACCTTTCACTTCTTGACCCTTCTATGATACGTCTCCATGAAGCTAGCGACCTGATAGACAAGAATAACCTCATACCAAGGAAATGCGAATATATCTGCTCATCAATTCTTGATTACATCCCAAAACTCCAGAACGGGTCTATTGACATGATTATCACAAGCGCAGTATTTCACCATGTGACTTTCCTGCGCCAGCTTCTGGATCAGTTGCGCGAGAAGCTTTCCGAGGATGGCGTGATCATAATTGGGGACTGGCACCATACATTCTGCGCACATCCTGGATATACTGTTCAATTGCTAAAAAACATAGAGGCTGAACCGGATCGGATACGGGCATTTGAGAAACTCTTCGATATCCGGAAAGGAGACCTGGAGCGTTTTGAGTCTGAACTTAGCGTTACACAGGTTAAAGACAACCGGGCCGCTCTCCTATATCTCACTGCTCTAGGGGAAGAGATGAATTCCGTGAAGAACGCCCATTTCTTTTTTCTTGAAGCGCTAGAATCATTTTCAGACCGGAAAAAGAAAATCGAAGATGCGCATTTCGAGACAAGTATGTTTGATTTAAAACAGAAACATAAGGGATTTGTGAAACTGGCCAGTAATATCAAACGGGCATACCCAGATAGCGATATCGCAAATGTGATTGCCGCAGCGAAGATCCCCAGATCGATAAAAAGAATGAAAATCAAGTGATGCGCTACTTGCCGCTACTTTCGTGCAAACAATCCCTGAACTCTCTGATTATATTTTATATCCACAAATCCGGCAATCTTTAGCCTTTCTTCAACTTCCTCTTCTATCTTTCTTCCTCTTCTTTTCCCAACCGACCCGACATAATGGAATATGTGCCCGCCCTTTTTCAAAACCCGATACATTTCGCGATAGAATTCCAGCGAGTAAAGCTCGCCTGCAGTTGAGAATCTCGGCGGGTCGTGGATGATTGCGTCGAATGAAGCGTCCGGCATCTCTTTTATTTTTAGCGCGATACTCCCTTCAATCACTTTTATCTTATCGCTTTTGAAAAGTTTTTCACTAAACGGATTCCATTTCGCGAGCGTGAGAACCGCGCGGCTGATCTCGCATGTGGTTATAGTTGTTCCATGATTCATTGCCTCGATTGCCGTGTATCCTAGTCCCATACAAGTATCAAGGACAAAATCCCCTTCTTTCAATTCCAATCTCTTGACAACCTGTTTTGAATAATCCAGCGGCGTTTTAAAATCCTTCACAAGGTGCATCCTAAGCCCATCGATCTCTAGTATCGGAACTCCGTTCCAGAGGTGAAGCTTGTAGAACCCGTTATCAAAAAGCGCAAGCTTGTATTCCACTGCTTTTCCATCCTCTCCTATGGTTTGCGCATAGATGAATTTGTCATCTGCAAAATATGTGATTTTGCCATCCGGGGATTTCGTGAAAAACTTCTTCTCAATTTCCTTTTCCTCTTTCATCCACACCAATTCCAAAAAACCTAGAACTCGATCGAATCTGTTCCCATAAATTCGCGCAGCGGTTTCGGGATAATGACCGTCTTCTTGTCTTCCTGGAAGTTTTCGAGAATCGCAATAAGCGTCCTTCCAACTGCAAGCCCGGACCCGTTAAGTGTATGGACAAACTCTTGTCCGCCCTTTCCTTTCGAATCCCTGAATTTTATATTCGCGCGACGCGATTGGAAATCCGTGCAGTTTGAGCATGATGATATTTCCCGATACTTATCCTGGCTCGGGAGCCACACTTCAATATCATAGGTTTTCGCACTCGAGAACCCCAGATCCCCGGTGCAAAGTTCAATCGTGCGGTAGGGAAGTCCAAGCAACTGGAGAATCTTTTCAGCATCTTTAGTCAATCCCTCAAGTTCTTCAAACGAACGCTCAGGATGCGCGAGCTTGACAAGCTCCACTTTATCGAACTGGTGCTGCCTGATCAGTCCTTTGATATCCTTTCCATACGCTCCTGCTTCGCGCCTAAAGCACGGAGTATATGCAGTCAGTTTGATTGGCAGTTTCGCTTCATCAATTACCTCTTGCGCATAAAGATTCGTAAGCGGAACTTCTGCTGTTGGGACAAGCCAAAGGTCTTCATCATGAATCTTATATTGGTCAAATTCGAACTTAGGCAATTGCCCTGTTCCAGTTATTGTTTTGGTATTTACAAGATATGGAACTGCATATTCAGTATATCCATTTGCAGTCTGGATCGAGAGCATAAAACTAATCAGTGCACGCTCGAGCTTTGCTACTGGCCCTTTGAGCACAGTGAACCTATGCCTTGCCAACTTCACCCCGCGGTCAAAATCAATCAATCCGTTCATTTCACCAAGCGAGTGGTGGTCAAGTACATCTTTGCTTGTTTTTGTGATCTTCCCGTGTTGCCTTACTTCTTTATTTCCGCTCTCATCCGGCCCGATCGGAACTGTTTTGTCCGGAATATTCGGGATGAACATTGCCAACTCTTTGATATCACTCTCGAGCTTTTCCGTTTCGTCTGAAATTTCCTTTATTCGTTTTGCGACTTCTCCAGAGCGCCGAATCTGGTCTGTTGCAGCTCGTCCTGCTTTTTTCTCATTATTGATCTCAAGGCTCAATTTATTTCTTTCTGCGCGTAGTGTCTCTTCCTCTTTTTTCCGTGCGCGCCACTGCGTATCGATTGAGATTACTTTATTTACCATCGA
>JBFYLN010000189.1:0-3933 GCA_041305425.1 Microcaldota archaeon
GTCTCTTCGGCCGCGTACATAACACAAGGATTCCGAGAGAAGGTATAAAAACATGCTCGTTTCTAAAGATTAATAGTACATTGAATAATATACGCATTACACAGGTGATATATCTGAATAGTTCAAAATCGAATAGTTCAAAAGGTCAAGCGTCATTGGATTTCCTTATGACCTATGGATGGGCGATCCTCTTGGTTATCCTTGTTGCAGGCGCATTGTTTGCACTTGGATTCTTTGATGTCGGCTCAGCTATTGGAAATAAGGCAGTCGGTTTCTCTGAAATTGCAGTCCAGGCATTTAAGGTTGATACAACTGGTGCACTTACTGCTAAGCTGCAGAATCAGGTTGGTAAATCGATTAGTATCGATTATGTGAATGCGACTTACCAGGGCACAACAGTTGGAAACTCAAGCCCGGCAATAACTAACCTTGCAGCTGGTGCAATAACCTCGACCATTACAGTTGGAGACATCGGAACAATCGATAGCGGCGCATCGTATGGGATTGCACTGAAGATCGGTTATACTGACAAGGCAACAAACTTCAGCTACGTTGAAACTGGAACGCTCAATGGTGTTGTGGGTTAGAGTTCAACTGATTATTCTTTTTTATTTTCCCTTCTAATTATTTTTAGTTCTTATCTTCTCCTTCAAAATGAGCAACATTATCCATATGAATAGAAATTTCCCTTATAGCCTGGCTTTTTGAGTCATTGGCAAGGCAGGTAAACACAACCCGTGATTTGAATTCCCGCACTTTTCCAATCACAAAATCAGCGAACCTTGCAACCAGCGGGCCTTCCCGGTAAGTAAGAAGAGTCGAGAGCGAATCGAAAATCAAATACTCGCACTTCTCTTTCTTGATTGTTTCGATAATTGCGATATTGAGTTCTGTAAGTGCATCTGGAGATGGAATAAAAGTGACATGTTCAGGCGGCTTTTCATTAGATGAGAAAGTGCTTGTGACAGCATCAAGAATGAATAAGTTCTCAGCACTTACGCCTGCTTTTTTCATGTCTTCTGCAACCGCGCTATATGTGCGGCCGAGGGTAACGAAGCATATCTTCTTTTTACTTATCGAGCCCATCATTTTCATCAATGAGCTAGTATGGTTTTCCGGTGATAAGATTAGGAGTGTGGCGACATGGCCGTCCAATTCCTTTGAAATGTCTTTTTTTTGTTCCATCCTTACTCACTATATATATAGAATCTACGAAGCGAACAATTATAAATACTGCAATATGGGTTAAATATCTTCGAAAACTGCCGCATCAGGATACAGGTAAATCCCCTTTCCGCTCAGGATCTTCATTGGAACATATTTGAGCGAATGCTGGGTTCCTCTCATCTTACGGACAAGAAGTGTGCGCATCAGGTAATTTTTTGACTTGTCACGGACAAGGTATAAGACGACCACTCCGTCAGCGATGAATTCTTCAAATCCGGATAATGAAAACGTGTCAGTTTTCTCGATCATGTCGGAAATAAGCATTGTTGTGCAGTTTAGTTTCTTGATCTCATTTCCAAGCTCGAACATGATTTTTCGGACATCATATACGTCCTTCAGGTAATTGCTGATAAGGGTAAAAGAGTCGATAACTAGCCGCTTGGCACCGATCTTTTCGACCGACTCGAAAATCGTCCGCTTTAGCGCCGCAACCTCGTATATCTCAGGCTTCTTGATGATTATCTTCCCTTCCTTGATCATTTTCCGGATATCCCACCCGAATTCTTCCATGTTTGCAATGACTCGTTCCGGGTCTTCTTCAAGCGTGATATAAACTCCTGGCTCGTTTTTTTCTTTTGCTCCATGATAAATGAATTGCATTGCGAAAACGGATTTTCCTGCGCCACACACTCCAGAAAGCAGCACCATGTTTCCAGACGGGATCCCCTTGTGCTCGAACAGCTCATCCATGCCTGGGATTCCTGTTTCAATCACTTCCATGTGGCCATGTCCATCGTTTTCCATAATCTCACTTTCAGCAAGAAAGAATATATAATATCTGTCGCTAGGTCGAAATGGGCGAAAACCTTATATATGTGTATGCACATAATTACTTTAGGTGATAATATGGTAAATATGACGCTTTCAATCCCTCCGGAATTACACAAAGAGATGTTATTCCATTCGGAAATCCGATGGAGCGAAGTAGCACGGCAGGCGATTGAAAGGAAGGTAAAGGAATTGCATTGGATGGATTCGATGGTATCAAAGAGTGAATTGACTGAAGATGATGTCAATCGTATCGGGCATAAAATAAAACACGAAATTCGTAAACGCATCGAGGCGAAAAGACATGCGCCTAGTCGTTGATAGTAATATTTTATTTGCTGCTCTTATCCGTGATTCTACTGTGAGGCATTTATTTTTTCATCTTAAGGCTGAGCTTTATTTGCTTCAGGTGAATTTTGAAGAAGTTAATGCGCATAAGGAAGAGCTTATTCTGAAATCCAAATCCGGAGATGAAACATTCAGAATTCTGTTCGATGCACTTTCCTCAAGATGCCGTATTCTCAACGATGAAATGCTTTTTGATAAAATGGATGAGGCAGAAAAAATAATGCGTTCAATCGATATCGATGATTCCCCATTTATCGCAGCCGCTTTGGAAATCGGCGCAGATATTTGGAGCGACGATGCTCATTTCAAGAAACAGGATAAAATTACCG
This sequence comes from Microcaldota archaeon, assembly GCA_041305425.1. Lineage (GTDB taxonomy): Archaea > Micrarchaeota > Micrarchaeia > Anstonellales > Bilamarchaeaceae > CAILMQ01. The sequence continues at coordinate 2,673 of JBFYLN010000189.1, forward strand.
TATATACAACCAAAGAATTGATTGAGAAATCGGGTCAATGATCATCCATTCGCTTTCTTAACCGCTTGCTCCAAAATGTCCAATCCTTTTTTCGCCTGCTCCTTGCTGATGATGAGCGGAGGACAAATCCTTATCACAGATTCCCCAGCCGGAAGCAGAAGCAATCCTTTTCCAGATGCGTTGCAGAGAATCGCGCTTCTCGCTTCTTTATTCGGCGCCCGGCTATCTTTTGATTTGACTATTTCAACCCCGATCATCAGCCCGATCCCGCGCACATCTCCGACTATTTCGTATCGTTCTTTCATCTCTTCCAAACGCTTCATCATCAATTTCCCGATCCTAATCGCGTTCTCTCCAAGTTTCTTTTTTCGCATAAATTCGAGCGAAGCAATCCCCGCAGCGCATGCAAGTAGATTCCCGCCAAACGTATTTGCGTGCGATCCGGGCGGCCATTCTTGCATGATTTTCCTGCTCGCAATAGTTGCGCCAAGAGGGATTCCACCTCCAATCGCTTTGCTCATTGACACAATATCTGGAGTAACGCCAAAATTCTCTATGGCTAGGAATTTTCCTGTTCGAAAGCAACCAGCTTGAACCTCATCATCACATAGAAGAATGCCATGTTCGTCGCAAAGTTTTCTCACACCGCGCACAAAAGAAGTTGGAGGAATAACATATCCCCCTTCCCCTTGTACAGATTCCATAAAAAGCGATGCGACATTTCCTTTCAGTTCTTTCATCTTTATCGCATTCTCAATCTCGCCTAAACAATAGTCACTGCATTCCTCAGGTTCCATTTTCATTTTGTACGCATACGGATATGGAACATGGTGAACAGGAAGAAATGGGGAATATCGCTCGCGTTGAATCGGTTTCGAATTCGTCATTGAAAGCGAACCCATTGTTCTTCCATGAAATGCATGCTTGAAAGCGATCGTCCATTTCTTGTTTTGATGGTAGCGTGCGAGTTTGTACGCTGCTTCAACTGCTTCTGTTCCTGAGTTTGAAAGGAATGCGCAATCCAGATGCTTTGGCAGGAATGTAAGAAGTTTCTCAACAAAATTGACTGGGGTCTCAGCGTAGAAATCAGCGAATCCGCAATGCGTTCCGAATTTGAATTGCTCCATCATTGCTTTTTTTATCTCAGGATTATCATGTCCGATATTCATTACTGCGACAGAAGATGTGAAATCCAGGTATTTTTTTCCATCAACATCCCAGATATACATATCCTTTGCTTTTTTGTATACAAAAGAAGACT
>JBFYLN010000190.1:0-15442 GCA_041305425.1 Microcaldota archaeon
TGATATCATGGCCCACGACCTGCGCCTTTTCACCGCGGCTTTCGAACTTGTTCATCCATTGGAGCTTCTGCGCTGCCCAGCTTCTTCCCCATGAATAAGACATCGGGTTTGCAGATCTCAAAGCCTCCAGCATCCTGGGCGGTGTGTAGTTACCATAAGGTTTCATATGGTCGCTAGTCGAATCCCACCTGGAGATGTACCCTTGCATCTGCCTCTGGATACCAGCGATAGGCATCTGGTAGTACTTTATCAGCTTTGATGAAAGTCCGGTCGCACCTCCAGTCTGCGCCTTGAACACGCGGAATTCGCTTTCATCAAGGTAAGCTTTCATTATGTCCTGTGACCAGAATGCCAAACCAGGGCCGTGTTGGAAAGCACCAGCCCATGCCTGATGGGCACCGAATGATGTGGATGCCCTCCATGGGTTACGGTCAATCGTTACTGCCCATACTGCATGGTATGCGCCTTGTGCCATTGCAACTGAACGGTAAGCTGAAGCAAGCTGTTTGCGCTCAGACTCCGTAGCCACATGCGAAAGCTCCTTGTTCCAGTCCGTACGCAACATGTTCACTGAATTATCCCACTGGTGCATCTTCAGGTACTGTGACCTTGGAGTTACATCGTACGACCGTGTATAAAGGTCTCCATTGCCATCAAGTGCAGTGCGTACCATCGCATGGCCAAGGTTCTGCCCAAAGTCACGGAAAGGCTTGACCATCTTTGTCAGCCACGGCGCCTCAACGCCGATCTGCCGCAGGAACGAAGGCTCGAGCGGCATCGCTTCATGGCGTGGCATGAGCTTTATTGAAGTCTCCTTCATGAAAGACTGATAGTCGTATGTGTTGTTGCTGAATCTCCAGGCAACTGCTGCCAAGACCTTTTCTCGCTCGTAGTCATGTGTGTTTCCTGGCCTTGCCCAAGCTTTTGCGCCATTGAAGAATTCAAGGCATTTGGTCTTGTCATTCGAATTGGCAAGCTCGTTCCATTTGATCCCGAGTGCCTGGTTGCCCTTGAAATCAACTTTTGTGTTGTCAGCATCGAATCTTCGGACAACGCCGTTGTTATCCTTGATAGTCACATGCCCTCCGAGCACACGGTCATTGTCAGATACCGGCATTCCCTGGACGTAGGGTATGTACGAACCTTCGTGCGTCATGATCCACGCGTGCTTGGATTTGGCTATGTCATCGAGAGTTACTCCCCGCTTCATTGCTTCATCGAACTCGCCTTTGTAGCGGTTAAGGAGGAACTTGAAGTATTCCATATCCTTTGGCTTTGTGACATCCAGCTTGTTCTCAAGGAACTGTATCTCCTTGCTGGCATCATCGAACTTCCCGGTTGCGCGCAATCCCATTGCCAATACTGCAGCGCTCGCTTTCCCGTAGTAGTTCATCGTGCCATTAAGCCCGCCACCATATGCGTTAAGCGCAAAGCGGTCGTTGAAATCATTCTGTATGGATTTACTAAGCTTCTCATTAAGCAACGCTTTCTTGAATTCCATCTCGTATTTCTCAGGGCTCCATGTGCGTGCCCCTGGAGCGCGGTCCATTTCTGCCGCTATGTGCGGGTATGCTTGTGAGTTTGGTATGTAAGCGCGCTCGCTCTTTGCGTGCACCCACGAACCGATATTGAGCAATTCGCGCGTGTCGATCTCCTTTAGCCAATTGCGCTTCATGCTGTCTCCGCCAGTCTTAAACCAGTTGGCATTCGGGCCGACTGCGCGGTCGTCTTCAAGCATAAGCGCTTTTCCGGTTATCGGATCACGGTGAACGTCAGAACCCTTTTCCGATCTGAGCCCTTGGGATTTGAAGAGCGCCGCACTTCCGAACAGTACCGAGCCATACAAGTCTTCAAGAGTTGCAGTGTGCCTGTTCTTTCCAGTAAGCTGCTTGAGCACTGCTTCGCCTTCTTCAGTAAGCAAATCCGCTATGCGCTTGCGGTTCATCTCGACTTTCTGGCTTATGACCGTCTTGTCTCTCGAGAACTCAGGCAAAAGATCGAGCCGTTTTGATGGGTTGAGTGTATTGATCTTGTTCTCAAAGTCAGACATGACCGCGCCCATGAAATCCTTTATGCTTACATCCTTGGAAGTGTGGCCGCTCTCATATGCCTGGATCTGGCCGCGAAGCAGTGCGATCTCCCAAAGGTCTGAGCCATGCACTCCGCTCCTTCCGACCGTGCAATAGTATTTATCATCGTTCCTCGATTCGCCGGATTTCGCAGCTGCCAGAGCTGCGTTCTCGCGCTCGAGCATCTCCTGCAATGATATAAGCTTCACGTGGTTTTCCACTGATTCCCGGGCGATCGCGTCCACGCGGTTTTTCATATTCAAGTATGCTGAATCCGTATGACCGCCAAGCGATGTGAGCAGGCTTTCCATCTTGTTCCTGCGCTCTGCGATGGATATCGCTGTGTTGGAGAGTATCGCACGGATCTCGGCTTCAGCGCTCGCCAATTGTGCAGATGCCTTGTAGCCGCTCAACTTAAGCGGGTCGACTAGCGAGTGCGATATGGCAAACAGTTCCTTGTCTGTCAATGCAGCCGTGTTTATGCCAAGCTGCCTGTAAACCTGCTTAAGCAGGTATTTGACCTGGTCCCTCTGCACTTCTTCATGCAATGTGTTATAGAGGTGGCCCATCTTCGTGCTTATCGGCATGATGGAACCAAGGGATATCTCTTTCGGCTTTGTCGTGAGCTGGTTGTAGAGCCACGAGTAGCCGGCTGAGCGTTTTGCTTTCTCCTCCATCTCCTTCATCGCATTCTTTCCGCCGACAAGCGTAACAGTCTGCTTTCCAGTATCGCGTGCGAATTGGGTTGCCGCCCTTGCTGCTGCGACAGTTCCTGTTGCAAGCTGCTTTGTGGACCTTATTGCAGCATCAAAACCACCAGTGATGATCGGACCAACAAGCCGATAGCGGTCTGGCCCGTACATCTTACCAAGAGTGGTCTGGACTTTTCCTATGTACTTATTCTTTCCTTTGTATGTAAGTGTCTGTAAGCTGTCCATGAGGTTTTTGCTCATGAAATAATCTGACATTGTCCTGGCAAAATGCGCGTTCTCGCCGCCCGAGCGCTCGATGCGGTTCAATATGCGCTTTAGTTCAGCATAATCCTTTTCTTCCATTTTTTCCGGAGGCTTGATTACTTTTGACACTTCGTTTGCCTTGCCGCCAACTGCAGCATATTTTTTGCCGATTGCACTAGCAATGTCTGATTCGTTCTTTTTTGCATTAGAACCCATGACCAGGCTTGCGACTCCTGTAGCCGCAGCTATTTTCCGGCCTGTGACATTCTTCAGTTCCGTGTAACCGAAAGGTGCGAGTATCTGCCCTCCTGCAACAAAACCTTTAGGAGAAGGGAGTCTTGGCGTAGTCATATCCAGAAGCGTTGCCGGCGATTTGCCTGCAAAATACATAGATGCAAGCAAAAGGCCAAGTATAATGAATAACCCGAGGCATGCTGGTGAATTCGCACTCCCGGTGCTTTGTTTCACGCGATCAAGCGCTTGTGTGAGCATGGAAGTGAAATTGCCTCCACTCAGGTTTGCACTTGACAACGTGACACTGGCGTCAGTTATGATGATATTGTCTGATGGCGATGGTATGTATGTGACCTTCACATTAAGGGTCCGGCCTGAAAAAAGTTTCGGGTCGACCTCACATTTGGCATAATATATAGGCACGACATCGCCATTTACATTATACATCGTGCTGGCAGTTGTTGCACTTGCCCGTTCGCATGAAGAAACAGGGACCCATAAAGCGCCTCCTCCGCCAAATGCATTATAATACATGAACGTGAAATTCGCGCCTTCGACAGATGAGAATGTGACAGGCGGGATCTGTTGTGCTGAAAGTGTTTTACTCTCGTTGATCAAACATCCGCGAACGTCATTTGGATAATTCTTCTGGCATTTATCCACCATTTTCGCCATTATTTCCTTATAAGCCGAAACAGCGGTTGGGGATTGGCCAGAATCAAATACGAGAACAGTCGCGCTGATCACATTATTGTCCTGGGTAGTATAAATGAAACTCTCGCGATTCGTATCCGCACCCTGTGATGGCAGCGCCAAGGCCAGTGGTACGCAGAACAGAAGGAGCATTCCCAAGAGCAATATATGAAGTTTCATGATAAATGCTGCCCATCCGCGATATTTAAATACCTATGGCAGGCATAATAGATTAGACTACAAAAACTACAGATATTGTAGTATGTTGTGTTAATAAATTAATCGATGTGATAAAAATGAAAGGCCCAAACCCATTCACACCGTATGTTGCATCCCCCCTCGAAATAAAGGGAAGAAAGATAGAGATGGATATGTTTGGGGGATTTCTTAATGACATCGCATCAGGAAAAAACCGATCATTGCTTGTAAGCGGAATGCGTGGCGGAGGAAAAAGCGAATTCCTGCGAAGGCTGCAGATCGAATCAGAGAGGATCGGGTTTTTTTCGCCCATTGTCAATATTGGGATGGATGAAAGGTTTGATTCCTTTGTATCCAAACTTCTTTCTGGATTTCTCCGTTATGCGGAAATGAGTTATGCAGAAAACGGGCTGAGCAATCATGCCCTTGTTTCACTAAAAACGCAGTTAAAAGAAGGAAAAGAGGATTTTTTCCTATCATTTATCCGTAGCTCAAACAGGCATTCTGAAGGGCTGATCATATTTATCGATGATGCAGACAGATTGAAAGATAATGAAGAACTGATCGCGTTCCTATCCAAGTACCGGATTCTTGCGCAAAATAATCATTTGAAGCTCGGATTTGTCATCTCATATACTAGGGCATATGGAAGTTTATTGGATTTTGGCAAACAAATTACCCTTCATGCGCTTGAGGAACATGAGATTCGGGAGTTAGTGGAATCAGGCTTGAAAAAAGGCCCGCCGAAAATGGGTGAGGAATGTTTGCGCTCGATTATCGAGGAGTCAGGAGGGAACCCGCTTATCCTGAAAACAATCCTTCAGGTCATATATGAAAAGCTCCCTGATAAGGAAAAGGTCATCACGCAAGGGCATTACCTTGCATTCTATCCAACGATAATGGGCACTTTGTCCCGGGATTTTTTTGATGGATTGTACCAGAGCCTTCCTGGGTCTGAAAAAGAGGTGTTAAAGGCGTTTGCAGAGGAAGGGAATGCTGCTTATGTTTCTGACATCGCAAGGAAGATAGGGAAAAGGCACGCTACCACTCTCGCGCTCCGGCTCGTTGAGCGCGGGCAATTGGTTCGTGTAGATCGGGGATTGTATAGGGTTTTCACGAAACTGTACGGGAGATACGTGATGCAGAGGCAGGGATGATTGGGTGTTCGGGATCCGGTTTTCGGTGCACGGTGTCCGGTTGGCAGTGTTACATCTCAAGAACTATTTGCGAACTCGATATAGTTAAAATGATTATGTGTCATAATAACATTATGTCTGAGGAAGAAAAATCAGTAAGAGCACTCTTCTATATCGAGCCTAAAGAAGAGCATAACCGGGTTCAGCATATAGGTTGCAGGATGCTGATTACTGAGAAGTTAATTCACGCAGGTTTTACCAAAGGACGCGTATTTAATCTTGACGATGGGCGCGTTGAAGTCCTCATAGAAGGCAAACAAAAAGATATCGAACTCTTTTATAATGAAGTGAAAGAACATCTAATCGAATGGTTAGAAGCAAGAGCGAAGGACAAAGAAAAACTTAAACGTATGATTGGAAATCCTGGAATAGTTCTTTCAAAATTAGAATTCAAAGAAAACCTTCGGGTTTTGGATATTGGCCTTTATAGCCATTCCCTTGAAATGGGCCAGTTACAAAAGGGGGTAGATGTCTATTACGACCTGATGGTTGCGATAAACAACCTTTCTAATGTACTGGATAAAAAATTGAAAGGCTAGATAGATAAATAATCAAAATTGGCAAACTACACGTTGATTTAAATTGTTTTCTGATACAAGTTAAATTCTCTTTAGAGTGTTATTAACGCCGATGTCTTGCTGGCTGCGGCCATCAGACCCCGGCTACTAAAGGACGTCTGTCTTTAGTACTGCAGACATATATTTTCACGCCGAGGTCCAATTGTTTTTTATAAACAATGGCCCTCAGCTCGTTCACTAGCATTCTCTCGCCGAGGTCGCATAATCCGGTAGTGCGCCAGGTTGCTAACCTGGTGTCCGCAAGGGCGTGGGTGTTCAAATCACCCCTTCGGCGAATTTCATTTGTCTTGTGTTCGCACATGTTCGCACAAAGCGAACATGGCGCACATTGCTGGCTTTTTATGCCAGCAATGACGTCGAGTCTTGGGTCGTGCCTCAGGAAATTCGACGATTCATGCCGCGTTTCTGCGCGGGATGTACATCGGCGTTTTTTTTCTTTTATTGAATAATAAGAATAAGTTATTTGCTGCTTTTGGAATAACCTTCCATAAACGAATCAAGGAGAAGGCCTCCCACTTCGCAACGTATCCGCTCAAGCGATTCCTCGCAATCTTGTTTTTTTAGGGGTTTCGCGCTCTTATTCAACACTGTGTGCTCGAAATCGATTAGTGTGACGTTTCCGCAATTCTAAGGTCAAATTCTGCTTTTACCAGTAGCCAACAGCGCAGCCAACTCTTCATCCTGAAGAAAGAAGCCTTTCGCCCGTGTTCCTAAAAACATAAGACCTTCAGGTTCATTAGAAAACCTACCCTGATCATTGTATGCGCACCCGTATTCATTGAGCGCATCCAGGACAGACCCAATTTGCGGAGATCCCTGTAATTTCTGATTGAAGATTGCATTTACAAGGTTGATCCGCTCCTCCGGATTAGTTTGATCAAAAACCAATTGCATTAGCCTGTTCACTGATTCGGAGATTACTTCGCTGGCCGCAACAGCAATAGGTTCTTCATTATACAGCTGCAGAACCCGCACTTTCCCCTCTGGATCATATCCCCTGAGCACGTCCATCCATTGGGCAAGTGCCCTGGGTGAATAACAACAGGATATGCTCTGACCACGCCACGAGCCCATACAAATATCATTCAGGAGCCTGATTATTGTAACAGGATTATGATTCCCAAGACCATCGATTAACGCCTCAATAAGATCCTTGCTCTCCTTACAATCACGAAACATATTTATCTTATCATCAATGAGCCTCGAAATTCTCGGGGGCAGATGCAAAACAGTATCCCCGATTTCCACCCTCACCGAATGCCATGGAAATTTTTCACCCTCATCATTTAGCAATCCACGCGGCCCGGAAACGATATTCCGGGCGATTCTTTCACCTACTTCCTTGGCTAGCGTTCGCTCGAAAGAAGAGAGATCATCACTGTCGGGAAGGCGTTCTTTCCATTTAGAAAATGATTCCAATCCAGGCATCCGGTACTCGGGTATGATATGATATGCTTTCGTTTTTCGGGCCTCTAAGTACACCGTTTTACCAACCAAGAACATCTTTGACATGATTTGAAATCACCAAGAACACGAGTGTTAATTGAAATGTAATAATTAGATTATGCCACAAAATATTTATTAATACCACGGATTAATCAGTGAAACTTTTTTAGGTATGATAACATTAAATCGAATGTATAATGAAATCTACCGGGAATCTTTTTGACAAAATGATCAATCGGATCAGCGCCACCGAAAACCCGACACCGAACACAATCCGCGCATCAGCTTAACCTATCACACAACATTTCCCCAGCCAGCTAATCTCCATCTCTGCCCGACCCGCTTGCTGAGTGCGACTTTCATGCCTTTTTCCATCACGACCGATTTCTTCAAACGGATTGATGCTGTACCTTTTGCAAGCTCAGTGACAACACCGACTGCAGTCGCAGTATGGATATTGACCACTACCGGCTCGCCTTCGCGTAACGGGGGAACGTCAACATCCGTCCTCTTTAACATCTCGTATTTTACTTTGATAATATCTGATGAATCCGGCACCTGGTCAGGCTTTCCGATTATGGAGCCGACAAGAGCGTCGGATTTTGTAAGCGATGGGTCGATAGATGTCCCCACTGCAATAAGGCCACCGGATCGGGCGGATTCAAGATCCTCATTTTCCTCTTTAAGCATCTTCACCTGACAAATTATCGGAGTCGGCTTTGCGCCTTCCTTTTTTATGAACCCGGGCCGAATCTCAATCTTATCCCCTACTTTAAGCACGCCCTGGACAACAGAGCCGCCAAGCACACCCCCTTTAAGTGAACTGATCTGTGAGCCAGGCTTGTTGACATCGAATGATCGTGAAACATACATCCGAAGCGGAGCAGTGTCATTTCGCTTTGGAGTCGGAATCTTTTCCTCAATCTGCTTGAGCAGCTGGTCTAAGTTCAGCCTATAGTTTGCTGAGATTGGGACAATGGGCGCATTTTCGGCAATCGTGCCTTTCAGGAATGCAACGATTTCCTTATAATTTTCAATAGCCTTTTCCTTGCCAACTAAGTCGATCTTTGTCTGGACAACGACGATATTCTTGACGCCCATTGATTGGAGTATAATCAGATGTTCGACCGTCTGCGGTTGTGGGCACGTTTCATTCGCTGCGATTAAAAAAAGCGCGCCATCAAGGATATTTGAAGCTGCGATAACTGCTGTCATCAGCGTTTCATGGCCAGGTGCATCAATTATAGACAATTTTCTTTTTAGAACCGCCTTTCCACCGCATTCGCATTTTTCAGCATTCGAATACTTGCTGCATTTTGGGCAGTTGTAAATACTGACGTCAGCATACCCAAGGCGGATCGAAATGCCCCTCTTGATCTCTTCAGAATGAGTATCTGTCCATTTGCCGGTAAGCGCTGATGTCAAGGTCGTTTTCCCATGATCAACATGGCCAAGCATCCCGATGTTTAATTCAGCTTGCAACTGCGTTTCACCTATTTCTTCTCTTCCTTCTTCTCGGATTTCACGAAGATCTGGTCAAGTGGTGTTTGCCCGGCTGTTATGACTTTTGCATTTACCTGGATGATTTCTGCTGAATAGTTATTTCCGCGGAACATGCGCCGTCTTCGCTCTCCTTTCCTTTTCGAATGGAATCCAACGCCTTCTGTAACGAGTGCTTTTGTCTTTTTTGCGCCAGGCATATCCATCCGCATCGGGAATCCCGAGTCGTCCGATCCGCCAGTCAATTCAAGGCTATAACCTGCTGCCCCCACGATCCCGCCGTCTATCCGCTCGCTCATGCGCTTGCCGATAATGTGCGTTTCCTGGTCCTTTGAGACTTCTGCCTGGAAGCTCTTGCCTGTACTTGGGTCTGAAATCACTATTCTCATCAATACACCTCAATATGTCAATATACGATATTTCTCTTAACGAGTTGATATTGGATTGATTAAGAAAAGTTCGATTTAAAAAAGGATAGTATGTTGCCGAATCGATTTACCAAGAAAATGACAGATGGCCAATATCATAAAAAGAAGAAATAAAAGAAAAGATTAGAGGAAAACACCTTTACGCGTTTTTCAATTTTGCCTTGTAGACGTATCCATCCTTGCCCAGATAGTACATCCATCCAGACTCTTTGGATACTTTCTCAGATCCGACTTTTTTCTTCTTGCCTTTCTTGTTGTGCTTCATCGGAGCTGCCCACACAAAGCCATCCTTACCTATAAAGTAAAGAAAGCCGTCCTCTCTGCTGATTTTCTCGCTTCCTATTTTCGTTCCCATTTTGTCACCAAATAATACCGCAATAAAGCGGTCTTTTCCACGAGGCGAATTACGCCGATAAATTCGCGGCATGGCTATTACAGAGAGAGAATTTATAAAGCTTTCGTCGTTTCAACGTCGTTATATTTTCGCGCATGAGGCATTTATTAAAGGTAAGGGCTCAAAAAAGACTCCATGTTCGAGACATTCGCCAGGCCAAAGCCATGCAAGATCATGACAACGCTAAAGAATACGGAGCAGACATGGTACTTGTCAAAGCTTGCAAAGGCCACGGACACAACATATGTATACGTCACTAACCTAGTCCGCAAACTGGAGAAAGGCGGCTTACTGAATATCGAGCATACAGGAAAGAAGCGGATTGTGAAGCTTACGGAAAAAGGGCTGCTTGTCGCTAATGCGATAGACGACCTTGGCAAACGACTTAGTCCCCAGTGAGTTGATGATACGGATATTCAACAGGCAGGTAAGTTGCAATGCCTATTTGTATAATAGTATTTTGATCGATGCGCCATTTGGAATTTACATATCCAACACAGTCTCAAAAATAATCATCACGCACGAGCATTGTGACCATTTTTCTGGGTTAGACCAAGTGGATTGCATTGATGTCAGGGCAAGCGAATTTTGCACGCAAGTGATAAACGAAAATCGCAGCGAAGGGCTTTGTGAATATGTCGGGCTGAAACAGCCGAAGAAGAAAGTCACGCAAATTATTCGGGATGGTGAGATTGTCAAAGGAGACGGATGCGCGCTTCGTGTCATTGAGACGCCCGGGCACGCAAAAGGCGCGATCTGTTTGTATGATGAGGAAAATAAAATATTGTTTTCAGGAGACACGGTTTTCCCGGAGTATGGGATGCCTCGGACAGATTTGCCATCGAGCGAGCCCGAAAAATTAATTGATACGTATGAAAGATTGGCTGCACTGGAGATAGAAACCATTTATTCAGGGCATGGAAAAGAGATAATGGAAAAAGGCTACATAAAAAAGTTAATGGAAAAGATGTTATGAAAATAAGGGGTAAAAGAACTAAAAAGAACTTGTTACCGATCACACAACCCTAACGCTGGTTGCCCTCTTTATCTTCGAGAAAACCTTATTATAGTCCTGGTAATGTGAAAACACCTGCAACGCGACTTCATAATCTCCTGATGGCGTCTGGTTGTTTGCCCAAAGCGGGATCGCGATTTCAACGCTCGCGCCTGGCGCGACGGTTCCGACGCGTTTTTCCACTGACTTGTTAACCCCGGTCGGGTCAAAGCCGAGCATGCCTTTTTTTTGCACAAATGCATCCACGGAAACAAGCTGGCTCTCGTTTGCGATATTCTTCACTTTCACGATTAAGTTCACAGAATTGGATTTCATTGCTGATAGCCGAAGCGGGAAAAACGACGAAGAAACGCTTAGCGGTACAGGCGGGAGCCCTTTGGACGATTGAGGAATTTCACTTGGCTTCTCTTTCTTTGCAAAGCTCTTGAGCTCTCTGTTGTCTTCTTCTCCGAGTAATGAATCAAGAAATCCCATGTTTTCACCTTTTTTTTTCCATGCCTGCGTATTATTCATATGGCGCTTTGGATGCGCATTTGCATATGATATAATAATAACTATAATATTAAAACAGCTGCTGCCACGACAGATGTCCATTTCCCATGCTTATCCGACACAGCTGACTGAGTAACATTCGAAGTCCGGACAAGCTTGCCAGACATCTTGAAATATTTTTCTCTCTCATCCCAGGCAGTTTCCGAATCAAAATCTATTCCCAAAGTTGATGCGAGCATCGAAGCCGCAAGGTCTTCTGCATAATCAGCTGCTTTTTTTTCAGTCTGCCCGAATGAATGGTGCTCGCTCAGGTATCCGTACATCTTTTTATCAGCAGGCTCAGCCGCACCGACACTTGCTGCCAGAAGGCGGTTTGGCTCATTGCATGAAGCGCGCGACATGACAAGAAACAGCACCTGGCCAGGCTTAAGGTGTTTGAGGCCTTCCTTTTTCGAGATGATTTTTGCCCCTGGAGGCAGGATCGAAGATACTGACACCAGGTTATATGGTGCAATCCCAGCATCACGCAGTGCCATCTCAAACGAGTGCAACTGGTCCTTGCTCTTCCCAACCCCTTTTGTGAAAAAGATTTTCGACGGTACAAAATCCATTCAAATCACTTTTGCATTTATGCGTAATTCATAACTTTGCAGCCTTTGCCCGGGCCGCAACATTAATCCAATAAACAGAAAAGCTTTTTTTAATCTTTGCACTGGTATTACATCAGAATATATTTTTGGTTACCTAAGGTGCAATCAATGGAAATTACGCATACGAAAATTATGGTTGGGATAACGCTCCTGTTTTTCGTCGGGCTGATACTGTTCCTTGACGAAGTGAACAAGCCTTCAGTTCCACCTAATGAGATAATTGCAGCGAATTTATTCATGAGGGCATTAGAGGTAGGTGAAAATGCGACATCATACATTTATTCATTTGTCGAATATTCAGACGGATTTCCAGAGACTTATACGCTCGCATCAGATGGAAAGATTTCATCTGTAACGGTCACGAATGTTTTATCTACAAAAAAAATTTTCTTTCTTGAAAACGACACGATCGCATGTGTGAAAATGGATATGCAGGAAGCGTGCTCATCGATAAAGAACGAAAGCATAACTGAGAGGTTCGCGTCTTCGCTTAAGGGCCGGCTTTTTGACAATTCAGTGATCGAAGCGGCAAAGCAGGACAACAAATACAGGATAGAAAAAGGGCTGCAGGTGTTTGGTCCGGAAATTACCCCACGCATTTTGGATCATGGGGATGAATGCTTGCAGATTAGCTATCATATAGATTATTCCAACGCAACAATGGACGAACTTGGCAGGTTCGGGATTGTTCCAGGAAGCCCGTCCCGGTTTGATGTGACAGAATGCATCTTGAATAATACTGGAGAAGTGTTGGAGTCCAGGTTCAATTATTCTTTCCAAGGAGTCCCGCATGATAGCAGATTCAATCTTGTGTCATCAGATTTTAGTTCTGGAACAAACATCCTCGTTCCTAAGAACCTTAGCGAGGGCGCGGTTGAGCTTCTTTTACTTGATAGCGGAAAAAAGAAAGAGATCATGAACTGCTATTTGTTGAGCGGTAGCGATCAGGACAAGTGTATTGCAACACTTGCACTTCAAACAAAGAATATTGATATGTGTGGCCTTGCCGGAGCAAGAACAGACCGCTGTTACGTATCGCTTGTGCCAATGATAAAAGATGAAACGATCTGCAAACGGATTTCAAGCCAGGATTTCTTGGATGACTGTTTTATCGAGCTTGCAGGAGCTTACAAAAACAGCACATATTGTGAAAACGTAAGCGAGAGCGCAAAGAAAGCAATGTGCCTGGATGTATCAGTTTCTTCTGCAAACAGTACGGATCCGGTAACCATACCTCCAAAAGCAGAATTGCCAAAAGACAATTCAACAAGCAATGACAGCGGGATACTTCCTCCAGAAGTGCAAAAGATATTCGACGAACTGAGCAAAAGCGTGAGTGGCACGGCAAACACAACGGATTTGAAAAACGATACAGGCACTCCTTACGCGGCCAATGGAACACGGTGATGGATTATGAAGATCGTCCTTCTTACCGATACCTACGCGCCGCAGATAAACGGCGTAGTTTCTTTCATTGATAATATTATGGTAGAGCTTGCCAAAGAAAATCAGGTAGTGCTGCTAGCTCCAGGAAACAGAAAGAAAATCGAGATCGAAGAAAAGTCAAAAAATCTAAGAATATACTCCATGCCCGCATCCCCATTCCCGTTTTATGAAGGATACAAGATGACCAATGTTTTGATCGGGGAGGTCGAACGTATTTTGAAAGAGGAGAAGCCGGATATCGTCCATGCGCATGCTCCAGTTTTGCTAGGAGTGCAGGGCATATTAATTGCAAAGCAAAAAAAGATTCCAATTGTTGCCACATATCATACGCACTTTCCAGATTATCTTCCTTATCTGCTTAATGGGAAACTTCCCAGGATTTTCAATTCGCTTGGAAAGAAAACGATAAAGGAGCTGATAAAATTCGTCTTTTCTCTTGCAGATGTGACCACAGCACCGACCAATGAATTTGTCAAAGAGCTCACGAGTTACGGGGTAAAGAATGCAGTCAGGCTTCCAAACGGAATTGACCTGGATATGCTGAAAAGCGATGCGTTCACTTGTGCAAAATTCCGCAAGAAATACGGAATCCGCGATGGTGAACGGATCGTGCTTTTTGTCGGAAGGATCGGGTTTGAGAAAAAGCTTGAGACATTGTTAGGCGCGATGAAAAAAGTTAAAACAAAATGCAGATTTGTAATTGGGGGTTCGGGCCCGAATATCGGAAACTATAAGCAGATGGCAAAAACACTAGGCCTGAATGAAATCATATTTACCGGGTTCCTCAAAGACGAGATGCTCAATGCGGCATATGCATCTGCGGACATTTTTGTTTCGCCTTCAGATACTGAAACATTCGGCTTGACTTTTATCGAGGCCATGTCATTTGGCGTTCCTGCAATCGGTGTGGACAAGCTGGGGCCAAAAGAGATAATTGAAAACGGAAAAAACGGATATCTGGTGCGCCCAGGGGACAATATCGCGATGGCGAATCGGATCGAGACCCTTCTTGAGGATGAGAGCCTGCGGGGCGCGATGGCATCTGCTGCAAGGAAGACTGCGGAAAACTATTCCATCCAAGAGAGTGCCAGGCAGACGATATTGATATATAATGCGCTGATTGAAAAACAGAAAAACGCCAAAAAATAGGCAAAATTTTCCGAAGAAGAGCCGGAAGGTTTAAATATAAGGAAATGGCATAATATAGATATAACTGGTTATTCATGGGTGAACAAATGGGTAAGGAAAAGAAAACTAAAGGAGCGAAAGTCAGGAAGATTTCTAAACACGCAGCTGATACTGCATTGAAGAATGCGTTATCCGGATCTAAAAGGGCAGAAAGGAAAAAAGCCAAAGCGGAAAAGAAACTGAAGGATTCAAAAAAGAAAATGAATCCAAGGCCTGTCGCTTCAAAATCAAATCAAAAAAACAGCCAAAAACCCAATCAAAAATTCAACTCGAAAAACATCATAAGGAAAAAGAATGACCTTAGGGTATTGAACATCACCAAGACGATAACCGAAGACCAGAAAAAAGAGCTGGTCCATCTTCATACCATCTTATCCGACCCGTTTATCCGCCAGATGCTTATTGAGATAGGTGGAGAGAGCGCACTTGAGATCGTACGGAATTTCTATGGAAACCATAGCGATGAGGAATTGTCAAAAAGCCTCGAGCTGCGCATATCGGATGTTCGTGCGACATTGAACCGCCTTCATAATGAAGGGCTTGTGAAATACGTACGCGAAAAGGACACTGAAACCGGATGGTATTCCTATTCATGGTCATTGAACCGTGAACGGATCATGAAATGGGCTGATTCGCATTTGAAGACCGGGAACGGAGCGCATGGCAAGGAAGGGAAAGAATATTATTTTTGCCCTTCGTGCGGGGTGAATTCGATCGTCGAGTTCGGGCCTGCATCTGATTTGAGCTTCCGCTGCGGGAAATGCGAAAAGTCATTGGAATTCGTTGACACGCAGAAGATGGTGGAGCTTAATACGCCGCAGTTGAAGAAGTAGCGATTCTTTTAACCAAATTTTTTTCAATTATTTGTTTTTTCAAATCGATCTTTTTTTAAAAGAAAATTCAAAGGAAATAGTGATCTTTGATTTCCCTTTAAACCCCCTTAAATTCCTGCACCATTT
>JBFYLN010000191.1:0-3086 GCA_041305425.1 Microcaldota archaeon
TTCTCGTCAATCTCCAATGCCTTGTCGAAGGCAGCAATGGCTTCCGAATATTTCTTTTCCCGTATATAAAGGACAACGCCTTCCTTATACAGGGCTGTGGCTCTACCAAGTATCTTATCAAACATCTTCCCAGCAGGCTTGGAAGACTTTTTGGATGCAACCTCTGCTGCAAGATTTGCCGCAGCGTCCTGCGATTCATCGCGAATTATTACGTCTTTAAATGTTGCAGTAACGTCCCTTAGCATTCCGGCAGCTGCGATGAAATTTCCCTGACCGTCATACACCGGCATAGCTTTTGTCCAGATTGTCCAGTCACTTCCATCTTTTTTGGTTGCTTTGGTAACTGCGATAATCGAACCTTTCGGGACCCTGCTGACTATCATGTATTTTTGCTGCTTTATCGCATCATCAGACTCGAATATGAGATTTATGAGCATTTTCCTGCGGGTTCCAAAAAAAGGTTCTGCATATGCATAATCCCCTTTTCCAATAATATCGCTTGCCTTAACATCCGTCAGTTGTTCCATGGGAGGATTCCACGCAACAACTATGCCCTCACGATCTATCGCGAAACTGGGATCAGATGAAAAATTGATTAAATCATGGAGAATCCGCTTGGTTGTTCCCAGATTTCTTCCCATATAGGTTCTTTCGACAGCTGTTTTGACCATCGAGACCAGCTCGCGGAACTGCATCTGCGGGTCTTCGCCTTTTTGCAGGAAAAAGTTTGCACCATTGTTGATGGCTTCGATTGCTGTGTGTTCATGCCCGACTCCTGTAAAAATTATCACAGGGGTGGTATCTCCTTCAGAGCGAAGGATCTTTAAAAATTCAATTCCGTTGAGCTCCGGCATGTCGTAATCGACGATAATAGCATCAAAAGTTTTTTCAGGAAGAATCTTCAGAGCCTCAGTTGCTGACTGTGCGGTATGGACACTCATCTCACGTGATCGTTCGGAGAACAGTTTAAGCACTTCGAGCAACGCGGGTTCATCATCGATCAATAAGACAGAGAGCAAGGAAAAACCACCTTTATTATTAGTTCAATGAGCCCCGGCAGATATAAATATAGGCCTTTCTTACACGCCATTGGTATCCCCTGAACATGACACTGGGACGGTGGTCAGAAAACTGACGGAAACTTAATAGCTTATTTTTTTGTATCGGATGCATCGCTGACAGAAGAATCAGAATTGATCATAAAAAAAGGAAAGTTTAGTACCCGTGCAGCTCAGCTTCAACTGCTTCAAGATTTGCTATCCGCTTTTCGAGCGGAGGATGGGTGGAAAAGAGCTCCATTATCGTGTTCCCAGAGAGTGCCGGGATAATAAAAAATGCATTTGCGCCCTCTATCTTTGCCTTTGCCTCAGCCGGTACTACGTCCATCCGTCCGCTAATCTTGCTTAATGCAGAGATCAGTGCCCTCGGATTTTTCGTGATATAAGCGCTGCCTCTATCTGCGGCAAATTCCCGGTATCGCGAAAGTGCGAGAATCAGCAGCGTACTCGCCGCATATATAATAATCGAGACAATCCAGACGACGATCCATCCTCCACCCTCACGATTTCTTCCGCCAAACATAGCAGAAAAAAAGAAACTCTGCATGATCATGGAAGCTATCATCGCGACAAAACTGGCCATTGTCATAGTCAGGATATCCCGGTTTTTGACATGAGCGAGCTCATGAGCAAGGACTGCCTCGAGTTCATCCGTATTCAGCAGGCGCATGATCGAGTCTGTGCACGCAACGACTGCATGGTTCGGACTACGGCCTGTAGCAAAAGCGTTGGGCACAGGGCTCTGCATGATTGCAATCTTCGGTATGGGGAGATCTGCTTCTTTGCAAAGCTTCCCGACCATCCTGTGAAGTTCAGGATATTCATCATCTTCCAGTATTCGTGCCCTTGTTGACCAGAGTACCAGTTTATCCGAGAAAAAGTACTGGATCAATCCTATTCCTACTGCTAATACTACGATTAACCAGAGCTCAGCTCCAAACGCCAGGAGAACCGTCATAAATACCAGGTAGAGGATGAACAACAGGAACATCGTCAGCCAGACCCGGCTTGTAAGGCCCCAGTCACGTTTCCATTTCATAAGTTTTACATTTTTGATGGCTACAATCTTAAAACAATCGGAAATTACAGACAGCGAAAATATAAGCCTTTAGATCGTGGGAGTAGGAAGGAATAAAAGAATATTTCAGGATCAATACAGAAACTATTTTCTTACCAGCATCTGACTGGTACTTATGACTGAAGCCGATCCCGAAGCCCTGGCTGATGTGGCGTACGGCATTTTCGAGCATGCCCTGAACCGAGGACTTCATGCTCAAGGCAAATACCTTTTTGCGCTGGTCGAGAGTGGCATTGACTTCAGAGTGGTACTCTCCGAAATTTTTGATATATTCGCCCATGAATACCCCCAGCTTGCTGAGGCGATGCTGAAACGATTTATTGATATCGACACCATCTACGGCATGCTTTGCAAGGGTGAAGGGGTAATCCCATCAAAGACAACACAGATGTATTGGATCGTACAGGATGCTCCAGGGAGCCCTCCCGAGGCAATAGAGGATGAAAATGCCGGAAAATGGTTGATTTTCCAGGAACCGGATCTTGCGGATGAATCCTGGAGGAAAGTTCGGGACAACACCGTAAAACTCAATCTCGGCATCTCGGCAAAAGTGAGCACGTCAAAGCCCAATCCCGAATCACGCGATAACCGGAAAGTCATTTATGTTTATACGAAAAACTGGGCGGATGAAGAAGATGTAATGCGGGTACGTGAGACACTTCGCACGCTCGGGTTCACTGAACGGATTGGGTATAAGAGAAACATTGAGACATTTGCCGGACAGTATGCAAAGAAAGGGAAACGGGTAACATACTATTCGGCATGAAATTCTGTTGTCCGGTTGTTTTACGCAACAGAAAAAACTGATGTTTTTTCAATGTATTTTTTTGTAACAAGCCTGGCTGAAAAGATGAATTTTCATACCAGATTATGAAGGGAAAAGTTATGCTTTTCTTTCCTTGTTCTTGGGGCGAAGATTCTGGTAACCACACTTGCGGCAGCTGGTCGCG
>JBFYLN010000192.1:0-3366 GCA_041305425.1 Microcaldota archaeon
ACCTCGATCGCAGTTTCAACTACAAGGTCATCCTTTGAATGAAGCAATCGGATCAATGATGGCTGGACAGTCAATGGATCAGCGCCTTTTGCAACGCATACACCGGCGGCGTACGCTGCACTTGCTGAAATCTCAACTTCGGGATCCCGGATAAGTTCGCCAAGATATTTCATCGAACCTGAAATGTCCTTGCCTTTCTCCGCTTCATCCTGCACACGGTAGATCGCCTCTAACTTGCTGCATCTGCCTTTATCCAGGCATTCGCTGACCCATCTTTTTGAGATTTCGCTCTGGATAGGTTTTATCGGTTGCGTGATCGTTTTCGGTCTTTTTCCTGAGCCAGTATGTCTGAGTTTCATCGGTTTCATCGATTTCATCCCTGTATATGTTGTTGATATTATTGTGCCGTCTCTTGCTGTTTTTGAAAATGAGAGATGTAGGTAATGGTTGGAAATGTTTTTTAAGACTCGCTAAGGTTTAGTATTTTGTTTGGATATGCTTTCGAATGATTTTACAATAGAATATTTAGGCGGTTTTCCGAAAGCGAGTTCGGATCGCATGAGCTGGAATGAACGGACTTCAAACGAGCCGAATTCTTCGTTCGCATGCGCATTCAAAAAATCCCTGACGTCGATTTTTTGCTTTACTCGCGCGATTGTCAGATGAGCGGAAAATTCCCTGTCATCTTTCTTTCCGATATCAGCTAACGCTTTGTTTATTTTTTTCGCTAAACTAACCAACTCTTCGCTCTCACACCCGACCCAAACCACCCGGACATAGTTTTCATTTGGGAAAACACCCACGCTTTTCAATGATAACGAAAACGAATCGAACTCGATCAATTGGAGTTTTTGTTCAATATTCGCGATCGCGGCTAATGGGACTTCCCCGATAAACTTAAGCGTCAAATGCATATTCTCGGGCCGTACTGGAGTGATCGAATCGCTTGGAAACTCATCTGAAAGCGAAGCAAGTTTTGATTTTATGAGTTCGGGAAGTTCAACAGAAACAAACAAACGAACTGCTCCTAATTCGCTAGCTCTCATGGTCTATTTTAAAATCAGCAAGTCCATTTATATCTTATGCTTAAACTTCAGGGCATCGAAGGCTGGGAGATCTTCCGTGATGCAGGAACGGGGATATCATTGACTTTTTCTGACGGCAAGATAAAGACAAAAGAAGAGAGCGGTGAAGAAGGGTTCGGCATAAGAGTAGTGAAGCAGGGCAAAATCGGATTCGCGTATTGTGAAAACAAAAAAGACATCCATCAGGCAGCTAAACGCGCAGCTGCATTATCCAGGTTCTCGCCAAAAACAAAATTCACTTTTCCAGGAAAACCAACAAGTGCAATTCCTAAACTTGATCTGGTAGATAAAAAGCTCGACAGAATTGGCGCTAAGGAATTGAAAGGCATGATAGAGCAGGTGAAAGACGGGTTGAAAAAATATGCAGGCAAACCCAGGATAAGCATATCAAAGGGCATCGAGCACATGACGCTTGAGAACAGTAGTGGCTTCAGTGGCGCGTATTGCTCGAGCGCATTCTCAGTTTATGCAGAAGCGACAAGCGGAGATGGGTTCGGATTCGCGTATGAGGATGGGATCCACCTTCCGAAAGATTTTACAGTCATCGGTGAAAAAGCAGGCAGGATGGCAAAAGAATTGATTGGAGCGAAAAAACCAGCAAAAGGAAAGTATGATGTTATTTTTGCCCAAGATGCTCTCGATGAGCTGCTTGACGTGCTGATGCCATCGTTTTCAGGAGAATGGAAAAGGAAGAATTCGAGCGCGCTTGCAGATAAAACCGGAGAACGGATTGCCGACCCAACACTAAGCATATATGATGATGGGCTTGCAGATGCGAGCGATCAGCGGCCTTTTGATGATGAGGGGATTGTTTCATCAAGGATCCCTTTGATCGAGTGTGGAGTGCTCCGAAACTTCATTTATGACCGGGAAACCGCAGCGCTTGAAAAAGTCGATGAACAGGGATTCTGCAACCGGGCGCATTATTCAGCAGCGCCTGGATTGGGTGAGTCAAACATTGTTATCGAAGGCGGGGATTTTACGAGCCTTGAAGAAGAACTGGACGAATATATCCTGATCCATTCGTTACATGGCTCGCATACAGCCAATACAACGACAGGGGATTTCGGTTTTGAAGTGAATGTCGCTTTCAAGAAAGACAAAAATAAAAAAGATCCGGCTCCGGTCCGAGGCTTCATGCTCAGTGGAAACGTATTTAAACTACTTGAAGGCAAATTATCAATTGAAAAAGTTGTAAAAACGCAAGGCAACCTTATCGCTCCAAGAATAGCGTTCGAGGGCCTGCAGGTGGTATCCTGAAAGAATTCAAGACAACCGAGGAAGTGAGTGTTCCAAAGAAACTGATCGACCAGGTGATCGGCCAGGATGAAGCGGTCAAAATTATAAAGAAAGCCGCAGCGCAAAAGCGGAATGTTCTGCTTATCGGCACTCCGGGAACTGGAAAATCCATGTTAGCGCAAGCAATGGCTGAACTATTGCCGCTTGCTGATTTGGAAGATGTGCTTGCGATCCCGAATGAAAATAATGAGAACCAGCCTCGGATCGAGATAGTGAAAACATATCCGAATTTCGAATACCTTGAGAAAAACAAGGAATTCATGACATATTACACCCCGCAGGAATTGGATGCGATAAAGAAAAACCAGTTCCCTCCTGCACTCAATGGGAATGGCGGGAATAGTGGTGATGCTGGAAAGGGGGTAAATAGCGGAAATATAGATATCGGAGGCAATAGCCAGGTTTCTGCATTCGTTCGCCTTGGGCTTGGCAGAAGGATCACAACAGTAAATAAGATGATCGATAGCCAGAAACAATTCAATCCTGCGATGATTTTCATGCTGCTAGGAATCGTTGCGATTGGCATCTGGTTCTATGCAGATATTGTGGAGGGCACGAAAATATTTTTGTTGAGCATCATTGTTGTCATTGCAATGGTGTATGGATTTTCCAATGTGTTTGGCGGTTTGCGGCGCGGGATAAACCCGATCGAGGCGAACAGGCCAAAATTAATTGTTGACAATTCTGAAAAAGCGACCAGCCCGTTTGTCGATGCGACTGGAACGCGGTCGGGCGCTCTTCTTGGTGATATCAAGCATGATCCACTGCAATGTTTTTTTCCACTTTCTACAACGCATAAAATAAAAGAGGGTAAAACAGAAACAATAGTCATAAACAAACTGGTGGATGAAATTTTATCAAAATACCCAGAACTTATAGAAACAGATGAAAACTATGAAGGGCTTGTCCTTCCAAAGGAAGAAGAAGTGTACACAATTGGATTAAAAAATGGAATAAAACAACCTGTTCGCATTCTCTGTGT
>JBFYLN010000193.1:0-14231 GCA_041305425.1 Microcaldota archaeon
GAAGCTGCTTGGCAATATCGCACTGGTCAATGGGAATTCGGTTTATGGGTGACCAAAACCTTAGTTGTGATAATTTTTTCAATTCAATACTTAGTACTTAGGGGAAATGTATGTCAACCCAAGATCATCATCTGGAACAGGAAAAAAGGATTAGTACGAAAATTTGTTTCATATTCGAATCGGGATATTTGGGAAAACGAAAAAGAAGATAAAGTCTGGTCGAAATATCTGAAAAATGAATGATTCATTTAAGTCGTTATCTCATCCATCCTTTTCTCTTTCTCCGCATCCTTTATTTCCATCGCGATCCTTCTTCCAAACGAAATATTTTCCCTAAACAGATACCCAGAATACGGCGTAAATTTCGTCCCGGGCGATCCTGGAATCCGAAGCGATACGTCAAAACAAACAAACTCCTCCTTCCCCTCTTCGAGGAAGGCGCCCTGGAGGGCGAACGGGCCGATCAAACCCGGAGCGTACTCTTTCTCAACCGCATGCACGAACTTCTCTCCCAGATCATACACCTGGTCCAGTAGCGATTCCCGGAGCGTGCAGGCGATATGGCCGACTTCGATCTGGCTTGGTTGAACTACTTTAAGCGCTTCAAGTTGGACATCAGCTGGCATTCTCAAGAATCCATCCAGATTAGTCTGTCTCCTCGTATCCACACCCATGAGTTCAAGCTCCTCATGCACCTTCGAATAAAAGAAATTCAAATTGAATTGCGCGCCTATTATGTATTCCTCGATTTTCGCTTTCTTCAATCCTTCCTGGGTGATATTTCCTGCCGTGAGTAGTTCATTACTCTTCTGCTTATACTCTTCTGGGCTCCTGCACAAAAAGAACGCTCGCTCGTACGAACGTTTCGCTTCAGATACTTTCACGATCGAGAGCCGGTCGATTCGGTCGGGGGATTTTATTTCCTTTGGAAATCGAACGCCTGCCTTTTCCATCAGATAATATTGGTCTTTTTTCTCGCCACGTTCCTCAGCTCGCAATAGCCTCCTATTTCCAAATATCGGGATCGGAAAGTTCCTCTCAATCTCATCATACCCGAGATAGACTGCAAACGAGCGGTTCGGGACGAATATGGAATTCCGTTTTTGCATGAATTCGACGCTCGTCTTGTTCGTCATGTCTTTGAATTGGTTTAAGAGAAGGAGTTCGTCGACAACGCCGACTTCTTGCGTTTTGGTTCCACTTTTTCGCTCCCTTGTCTTATACGGTCCTAAGTACGTTTTCTCCCTTCCTTTCTGTGCAACAACCAAATTCTTGAACCCTTCTGCCTTTGCCCCTTCGCAGACATCAAGTGCGGAGTGGCTGCCTAATGTTGTGATCGTGTGTTTCATTTTCCCACCGTTAAATCAATTAAAGTATAGATAAATTTGATTGTGCATAATTATTAATACGTTGCCAGCCAAATTCTCTCTATGAAAAAGCTTGTAATACTGCTTCTTCTCCTGTCAGTACTCAACGCAGAATTCATTTTGGAGTCTGTCCAGGTCACGGCAAGCAATATCCAGCCAGACGGGACAGCGGACATCAGCGAAAATATAAAATTCCTTGTCAAGGGAAATAACTCAAAAATGCTCTATGATGGCGGATTCAAGAAAACAGATGACCTCTCACTCTGGTCGGCAAATATCGGGCTTCCGGATGTCAGGCAGCACGTAAACCCGGCATATGTTTCGATAAGCAATTTCAGGCTCCAGCCACAGCCGCGGTCCGGATGCAACCCGCTTTTGGACCTTTGCCACGGCGCGCTATTGATCGAATATAAGGTTCGCCCGGCGTACAACAATTCAAAAATAATAAATGGCACCGGATTATTCTATGTCGATAACTATAAACCGCGTACTACCAGGTTTATCCTGAACCCGAACGCGCTCTCATTCACGAATACTGAAAGCGGGAATGTCCTGCTCGAGCCGGATGTTTATTTCATTGTGCAGGTCCCACAGGATGCGAAAATGATCGAAGTAAACCCCCCGACCAAATCCACTGACATTTCAGGGGGAACACGAACCCTTTCATGGACAGACATGGTGCTTGTCCAATTCTCATTGATATTTGAAGAGGAGGAGAGCATTGACAAGGAAGTGGGCGGTTTCTTTGCAAACAGCTTATCAGATTTCCAGGGCATGTTGAGAAGCCAGAACGGGCTTGCTTTCCTTGCCATACTCGCAATAATGGTTGGAAGTTACATTTACATAAACGTCGCGAAAAAGAAGAAAGAGGAATAAACGCAAACGAGAATAAGTTGAAAGAACAGAGGGAAGAAAGAGGAATAAGTTGAAAGTACAATGGGAAAAAAGGGGGACATGTTAAGATACCCAGAATAAAGAGGAATGACGATGTACAAAGGAGAAGAAATTATTGTCCGGCTGCTTGCCAAAGCTGGAAAGATGGATCTTTGCGAATTGGAAAATTCAAGCAACATGAACATCGATGCCTTGAGGCGGATCGTCGAATCCTTAAAAGGGGAAGGTTATGCCACTGTGGAATCTACGGACGTATCAAGGATCATCGCAAGTGACGAGTTGATTGATTACGGAAGAACAGACTTGCCAGAATGCAGGGTATTTGCTGCGTCAAAACAATCAAAAAAAGTCTCTGAACTTTCAGGAATTGAAAAGCAAATCGGCCTGCAATGGGCAAAGAAAAAAGGATTTGTGTCAATCGAAGGCGGAGTCCTCAAGCCAAACAAAGAAGATGCCTATGTCGCAGCAGAAAGCGCCAAGGTCAGAAAAGCGATTGAAGAACTCGGGAAAAAAGGCTCGATATCCGATCTTGTCCTTCTTGACGAATTGTTCACAAGGAATCTTGTCAAAAAGAAAACCGAAAAGCAGATGGTCATATCCTATACTGGGAAGGAAATCGGAAATTTGGAACATTCATTCGACATCTCCATCCCGTCAGCTGATGCTGATGTGGGGAAAGCACATGTGATCACACAATTCAAGGACAAGGTCCGGTCGATCATGTCAGAGATGGGATTTGAGGAGATGGACGGCTCGATCATGGAATCCACATTCTGGAATTTCGATGCGCTTTTTCAGCCCCAGGACCATCCGGCGCGGGACCTTGCAGATACGTTTTATCTTGAGGGAGAGAGTCCGCTGCCTGATGACCAAGCGCTTGTCAAGCGTGTGAAGGAATCGCATGAAAAAGGTTGGAAATACAAATGGAGTGAATCGGATGCAAAGCGGACTGTGCTGCGGACACACACCACTGCACTTAGCGCCCGGTGCCTTGCAGGTATGAAGGACAAGAAGCCGAAGAAATTTTTTGCAGTAGGCCGTGTGTTCCGGAACGAAGCAACTGATTACAAGCACCTTGCCGAGTTCCATCAGGTCGAGGGAATAATCGCAGCAGATGGCGCAACATTTGGAGATCTTTTAGGGATCATTAAAGAATTCTATAGGAAGTTGGGGTTCGAGAAAATCCGCTTTAGGCCATCGTATTTTCCATACACAGAGCCGAGCCTTGAGATCGAGGTATTTTTCGAGCCAAAACAGCAGTGGCTTGAGCTTGGTGGGGCGGGAATATTCCGCCCTGAAGTCAGCATTCCGCTTGCCGGCATTTACCCGGTTTTGGCATGGGGGTTGTCCCTCGAGCGGCCTCTGATGTTGGAATTGGGATTGGTTGATATTCGCACGTTCTATAGGAATAATATCGATTTCCTGAAAAATACTCGTAACGCGACGACAAGCACTACTAAAAAATCAAACAAGGGTTAGAAACAATGGACTTCAAGCAAATACTTGCGGCATTCGCCTTCGCATTCGTAGCGATAATCGTACTCGCCCTCCTTTTCGGATCGCCTAGTGAAGAGGTGCAACAACTTCGGGTAGGTGCATTTGACATTCTTGAAATCGGAAGGGCAGGCGATTTTGGCTATGTTATCGTAAAGTATCAGGGTAAAGCAGATGTCACATTGATCAGTTTTGATGAAGCACCTCAGAGGAAAATAACCATTCTGAACGAAAGCGAAGGCCTTGGGGCAAAACAGTTTGTAGATTTTACCAATGATTTGAGCCTGCTTGAGAAATACGGGTTCGATATTAAAACCAGCAACGCGCGCGTTCTCGGGGACGGGATTTTTGTCATTGCAACCGGAGCGCTTCCATCCTATGTCTTTGACGACCTTTATCACAATGCGACAAACGCTACGGTCGTGTATGTCGGTAGGACTGACTTGATTATAGATAATGGCGTTAAGAAAGAGGACTGGTATTCCAGGCTCGATCCAAATCAGCAGAAGCGGATACAGGTGTTCAATAGTTCTCCAGAGGAATTTATTGAAACGAACTCCTCGCTAGCCGAATATATTCTCGAAAATGTATGGATCGCAAAAAACAAAAGCAGGTACATTCTGAATGATTCTGGGAAATCGACTTTGACAACGCCGATTGGCGAGAATGGGTTCTTGCGAGTGGTCTATTCGATTCCAGGTAAAAACGGGGCAATCGATACCACTAACCTCGGACAATTTGGATCAGTAATAAAAGGAAATCCGGAATCGATTTTTCCCTGGGAAAAAGCATCCCTTGAATTCTCCCTCGAAAAGACCAACGGGACTGCTTTCTTGACAAAATGGAAAAATGGAGTGGAAGTTGGCCAGCCTGAATTGCTTGGAAGAGTTTCGGATGAGAACATCTTCCCAATGCGGCTTTCTTTTGGTGAGCCTGGGGATTACATATTGAAAGTTGTTGACAATTCAGGGACAATTGCAAGTGGGATAATGCATGTAAAGGACCTTCAAGTTACGAATATGGGCGCAACAGGTTTCCTTTACCAATTCAATGTGACTGTGGATGGGAAGCCGATAAACAACGTACCTGCAAAAGTACACCTTGCAAATTCTTCGATGTCCAAGGATTATTATGTGTCTGATGGCGTGCTTTCAATACCTGCGCAATTGCAGCGCGGAAAAAATGTTTTTGTGATTAATTTGCTTGGGACAACAAAGCAAATGGAAGTGGATTATTCCCAGGAAGGGATAACAGATATATATCTGAAATACGGGTTGCCTGGGTTGCTAATAGTTGCTTTAGTTTATTTTGGCGCAAGAATGACAAGGAGGCCGGTTTATGTCCTGCGGGTTGGCGAGCTTGCCGGGGAGATCCGGAAAGATGTGAAATTTTCATCTTCCAAAACTGTAGTGATCATTGCGAGCATCAGGGAGGAGCTGGGAATAGGAAAAGTCCCGATAAGCGCACATGAGTTTGGCCTTGGCTTGAAAAGGCATGTGACTGAAGGCGCGGATGTCACTGAAGGAAATGTGGAAGATATATTGCAAAGATTGGTGAAAAACAAGGTGTTGGAATCGTATAGGCAATTTTACCAGTTAAAAGGCGAAGGGGAAGTGAAGCGGAACGCGCTCTCAAGGATGATCCGGGACAAGCTGATCGAGAGTGGTGTGGATTTTTCAATAAAGGGGAAACGGTTCCTGACCAGGAATGCTGAAATCGGATTCTATGGGGATAAGTTTTCAGGCAAGGCGATTGTCATTGTAGAAGATCCGCAGGAAGTAAGGGTTATCCGTGAATCACTGAATAACTTGGAGCTTTCTTCATTGGAGATAAAGCTTGCCAACGGGGTTTTGAAGTTTGTGCCTATCGACAGGCTGCCTGAGGTTTTGTGATTTGAATGAGCCAGAAAGTTTTTGTTTTGTTTTTTCTCCTGCTTATTTCCATTTCTTTTTCTCTATATCCAGAGCCTCCTCTTTCCAATGTCAGTGCGCATAATTTCGCACTTGCTTCAGGATTGAATCACACTTATGATCCACAATATGCAGTGAACGGGACAATCAACATGACCTTCAATGGGACGGATTATAACTGGGTGCCGATAAGCCGGACGTTCGAGCTCCCCTTGATCAGCGCGAGTTCGAGGATGGTTTCGATCGAACCGTCGATCGACAATGCAACGAATATCGCGCATGAGCCGAAGCTGATTTTTTCCTGGGGTTATGTGGCGATTCCACTTGAATCAAAAGACTGGGAAAAACTTCCAGGGTTAAATGGGGATGATTGTGTTGAATTGCAGAACGCCTCTTCTGTTTCACGAATGGCGAATGTGACTTTTATTTTCAGGAATACGAGCGTGTTAGTGAATACGACTACGAATATTGTTCCGATTCCTGAGAATATAACTAAACTGGTGATGGAAACAAGCGGAGGGGAGAAACTGACAGTTGTAATGAACTGCACTTTTGATTTTCTTTATACAATTGATGACAAGGTCCCAGCAGTTGATGGCTGTTATCATCGGCTAAAGAATTATTCCGCGCGGCTTACTACGAATGAATCGCACGATTTTATTGTTGAAGGAAATAATACATTATTCTTTTTGAGTGAACCGATTTTACGCGAGCAGTGGTATCATAACAATCATTTCAAAACAATTGTTTTTACCAATTCGAGGGTGCATAAAGCGAACATAAGTGAGGATGGGAGCGTAGTTCGGCAGGTCCAGTTGTATGATTTTGATGTGATTGCCGGATTATACGGGACGCAAAAAGTTATTTCGATTCCAAAGATTGGAGTGGAGGGAGTTGGGATACATAAAATAAAGCAGGATGAGTTTGGTTCGCCTTCTTCAATTGCGCCATTTCCTCTTGAACAGGCGAACTCGACCTTTGCGTACATTTATGTGTTCAATCATACGTATTCGGGAATCGGAAATCATATACTCGGACTTTCTGTTCTTGGATTTTTCAATGATACGAAAAACTATAGCGAAAACATTTCTTCGCGCTCGCTGTCTTATTCCGGGAATCTGAGCGAGGCTGGTGCAACTTACAATGCGAGTAGTTCGAGGCCTTCAGCATCATTTGAAACAGATGCGCTGAATACGGTGACGCTGGGCTTGGGTTTGGTTGGTGTATTTCTGATCCTAGTTTTTATGAAGCTGGTTTATAAATATTGATTCTGCGGGAACTCAAAACCGGACACTGAACACTCAACCCCTGGAGCACCGGAAACGATCAACCAGATCAGGGCAGCAGGACACGCAATATCTATCGGCACGTATCGGCATGAGTACATTTGCCGATAGATGCCGGTAGATTTATACCTCGTAGAAAATCTTATTCTTTTCCCTGACTTTCCTGACGATTTCTTTTTCAACAAGGTCAGAAAGCATCTTTCTGGAAGTCCGCTCAGCTATGCCAAGTTTCTTTGCAACTTCAGATGAATTCATCCTTTTTTTCTTGAGCAGACCAGTAACTTTCAAAATTTCTTCAGAAGGCTTGAATGGAATTCTAACCTTGAAGAAATTCCGCTCACTTACAAATTCAGGGATCAGTGATAGTTTTCCACATTCCCTAATAACTTTGATTGTCCCGCTTCCCCATTTATCAGTATAACCTGAATTGTAAACAACTTTTGCAAGAAGGTCATTACGCAAAACAGAATTGTGGAGATGATAAAGATCAAAAATAGTGAGCCCTCCATATAAGCTTCCAGGATTTCGCAATTCTATGAAATCCGGCGTGATTAATAGGTAAATTGGGGATGGTATCTGGTAGTCACGATGAATGAGCGAATTCACGATTATTTCCCTAAGCGCATTAACTGGGATGACTGGATCCTCTTTCCGTACAAGGCCTTCCAGATAGACTCTTTTTGGGATGTAACGGATCACGTAATCAAGGACCATTTCCACAAGCAGGAAAAAAGATTTTTCATAGTTCTGGATGTCAACTAGCTGCTCAAGGTCGAACTCAGAAGTTTTTGATACTGCGCATTTGAACGAAGAGAAAGGGAAAAAACGTGCTGGCTCTTTGGCAAACAGCACAACCGCAGCATTTTTCAGCTTACCTCCTTCAATAAGTCCTAGTTTCGCAAGTATGTCTTTATCCTTCAATCCGCTTATGTCAATACGCTTATGCTCTGAAGCAAGAGCCTTGAATTTGTCGAATGCATCTTTATCAATATCTTCAATCACCGCCTCGCTCAGTTGCTCATCAAAATCACGGACTTTCAACCTGCTTTGGATCATGCTTTCGATATCCTGTGGGGTTAGTTTGATATTTGATTTTCCGATCCTCTTGTAAGCAATGCTTTTGAAAAAATGCGGCTTGACAAGGCTCTCCGTAACTTTTACCTGTATCACATCTTTTCCATCCATCTTCTCAATGTTTATTTCTGGCAGAACTGGAGGTATGATCCTTTTCGATATTGCCTGCGCAAAATTCTCAATAGTATTTTTCCCTATTTCAATTCCCAATATTTTTCCTTTGTCATCAACTCCAATCAGAATTTCGCCGCCACCGTTATTGGCTAGAGCAACAACACTTTCGAGAATTGATTCCAGGTTTGAAAGGGATGATTTGAATTCAATCCTTTGGTTTTCTTGCATATGATTCTCTTCATCGGATGATATTTAAAAGCTATCGGCAGGTATCGGCATAACCATCCGTGCCGATTGATGCCGATAGATTATTTTCGATTACTCACGACGATAAGCCCCCCGCGGAAATACAAAACGCATTGAAAATTTCAAATATTACAAAAAAAGAGCGGACCCGCAGGCAGTATTCGAAGGCGCTCCATCCGGAACGCACTGGGTCTGTGGACTTACCCGCGCAATATTATATGTCATGTTGAAGTATTTAAAGGTATTGTTAGTGATAATGTAATTATGTGCCACCTAATCCACTTCACCCTTCCTTCTCATCGCTTTCCCCTTCCTGCTCTTCTGCCTCAGCCTCGTCGCCTTCCTCTTCATCGTCTTCTTCAATTCGAGAGGCAGATGCCTTCCCGACTTTCTCCCCTGTAGCATATGTCCTCTTCACATCAGTGATCTTGATTTTGATGTTCTCGCCTTTGGCTGCCCCTTTTACAAAAACAACGAACCCGCTGACCTTCGCAATTCCGTCCCCCTGCCCACCTACATTTTCTATTTTGACATCAACCTCATCGCCGACATTTACGGGTTTTGGGGTCTCGAAATTCTTCTGTGGCTTCTCTTCCCTTTCGTGCCTTCCTTTTCTTTCATCCATTGATCTCACCTTGGTTAAGCAATCCTTTGTAAGCAATATGAAATAAGCTTTATATTAATTAATCTGCGTCCCTCTCAACTGATCTGAATTCAAATGAACTGGTTGATCATTTCTGTGGCAATCAAAAAGTATACGATTATGCTCATGACATCCCTTATCGCAGTTGCAAACGGCCCGCTTGCGATCGCAGGGTCGCTTTTGAACCTTAAAAACAGCCAGGGTAGGGCAATCGCAATTGCAGCTGCGATTATCGTGGTCATGAATATCGATATCCCTAGAATCGCACCGAGCAATGGGGTCTTTTTCCATAATATCGACAAGCCTGCGCCAGCCAAACCCAAAACAATGGCAAGGAAAAATGACACGATCGCCTCACGCGTGATATAGTTCAATACATTTAGTTTTTGTTCGATCGCTATTGATCTTATAAAAATCGTTTGCGTTTGTGTTCCAACAGCATCTGCAATGTATACTACTGTTGGGATAAAAGCGGCAAGAAGCACCTGGGTTTCCAGTGCAGCTTCAAATACTCCCACCACCAATGCAGCTGCCATGCCTCCAAGCAAGCCTAAAAGAAGCCAGGGAAGCCTTTTCTGGAAATGGGTCATGGCCGATGCATGTATTATATCCTTTGCAGGGTCCTTGAATTTATGGATACCTGCAAACCGCAAAAAGTCCTCGATGTTCTCATTATGGAGAATTTCGAGGATAGTATCAGATGGCACAACCCCGAGAAATCTGTTTTCCTTATCAACAACCGGGATAGCCTTGAGATTATGGTCTATTGCCAAAATCGCCACACGCTCTTGATGTGTATGTGGGTGCGCGATTACTACTGGTTTTTTCATCAATTCCACTGCAAGCCTTGATTTTTGGACCTTGAAAAGTTCTTTGATAGAAAATACTCCTGCCAGTTTTCCATCATTATCAATAATGTAAACGTAATTTATCGTTTCGTAGTCCCTTATCTTCCTTTGAAATTTCGAATATATCTCCCCGATAGTAAGGTCCTTGTTGAAAACCGGGACTTTGGCAGTCATCCTATGGAATGCAGAGTTTGAAGCGCATCGCTTGAAGTTATTCCCATTGCATTTTTCCATTTCAGGCTTACTATCTCTTCTGGATTTAAAAAACATGTGTTTATACGGGATACGGCTGGAGGGCGCGATTATTGGCCTGGAAGCGGTCGTGGCGTCCGTGCTTTAAATCCTTTCCCATCATATAATAGAATATGCCACTAACTGCAATCCTATTCGACCTCGATAACACGCTCATAGATTTCATGAGATTCAAGGAAAGGACAGCAGAGGCTGCAGCAAAAGCGATTGTTGAAAAAGGGCTTGCGGAGAAATGGGAAGTTCTTTATGCGAAGATTTTCGAAATCTATAAGACGCACGGGATCGAGTATAATTATACTTTCAAGGCGCTGCTCAAGCCATACGGACTCACGGAAGGGGAGTTTGAGCACATAAGACAAGCGGCGATTGTTGCGTATGAAAAAGAGAAAATGGGATCGCTTGAGCCGTATCCTGGAGTGGAAAAGACGCTTAAGAGGATTAAGGAGCTTGGAATCGAAATCGGGATTTTGACTGACGCGCCACGAGTGAAAGCGTGGCGGAGATTGGTTTTGAGCAAACTGGATCTGATATTCGATGCGGGAAACGTAGTTACATCAGATGATGTTGGCACGCATAAACCGGATCCGGAAATGTTTCTTGAGGCATTGCGCAGGATGAAGTTGGCGGGAATGAGACAGGAAGGAAAGGTCTTGTTTGTAGGGGATAATGTCGACCGGGACATATACGGGGCTAAAACTGTTGGAATGATAACTTGTCTTGCGCGCTACGGCCACCAGATCAAGCCGACAATGAAAATTAAGGCGGATTTTGAGATTCGGAAGTTTAAGGAACTGATTGAGGTTGTGAAGAGGATGAGGTGAGAATCGTTCAAAAAAGAGAAAAGAAAGATGTCGTGCCACTTTGGAGCGGCACGGGGTTCATGTAAAGAAGATTATTGCTCTTCTAATGGCCATCCTTCTACCTGGCCATAAGGCGGTTCGTTTTCAGCCATAAATTGTGCGTGGTACTCAAGCCTTTGGATAATCTCACTGAATTTGTCTGATGGCAATCCTCCACTCATGCATAGTTTGTCCCATTGGTAAATCATATTAGAACCAGGAACAGCTTCCATAACCTGTCCGCAGAGATCGGTTCCTGGTGGGAAGTATTTTACTCCGAGACGTGGGTGTTCATATATTATATTTCCAACCCCTTTATCAACTCCATTTCCATATACTGCGATGCAACCAAGATGTCCAATCTGCTGCATGCCTGGATATAAAATGTCAGTATTCCATCCCGGCACATACCCAACAAGAGACCCGTTTCCAACTGGGGGATTAGGATTGTAAAGTTTACACTGGGTGAAGTCATCCAAGTTGATTGTGTTGAGATTCCCGTATACAACGAAAACTCCGAGCGTCTGAAGCGCTTGCGTGGTTGTGTTATATGTTAGTTTGAGCGAACCATATGTATTGTTTGGATATTCCTGGAGAGTTACGGGATCTGTCCATGAGCCAAAGTAATTCGTGGTCGCGTCAGCGTTCAGGTAGACTTGCGCCAATGACGTAGTCAGGCCCGAGAGGTCGTTGCCAGCGAACTTGATGTTCTTGTTATATTTCATTGCTGGATTACCTAAATATGCTCCGGTGCAAAGACCGTATTGCGCTGTTCCGGAAAAGACGTTGTTCGTGATTATCTCGCCATCAGAATTCCATAGCAACATCTTGTAGGTAGAATCTCCGGCGAATGTATTCCCGTCGAAGGTATTGGCACCGATATTTATGCCGATAATGCCAGCTCCAAGGCCGATACTACCGCCTTCAAGCCAGTTATTGCTGATGAAATTGCCCATGAACTTGGTTTGCGGCACATTGGTTGCATTTATTGCAATGCCTGTGGTGAGACCGACACCCGATATTGACGTCGCTTTGATTCGTGATTTGTTGTTTTGTACATAATTATTTGTAATAGAAGGGTATGTGGCGCCAGCAAATCTGAATAATATGCCTGTGACATTACCCGCGATAGCTACGAGCACGTCAATTTCGTTGTATTCGATTATATTATCCCTAACCTCCTGGGTCCCGGTAACGCCGCTCGAACCTATCTGGATGCCTGTTGCGCCATAACTGGTAGGGATAGGGTATAATCCATTTATCTTATTGTGGTGGATATGCCATCCCTGACCGCCATTATTGATGATTCCAACGTTTGGGTTAATTATTGTCATATTGCTGATCTCGATATTCTTGGAGATGAATCCAGTGACACCGTTTCGCATGGTACCTGAGGCGGGAAGGGTCTGGCATCGTATTGTGAAATTGCTTATCTTCGCGCCAATGACCCAGGTGCCTGGCGAAAACGTTGCCGGGATGAAAAATCCGTTTCTATCGTTGATGCTATACCTGGAATCAGGACTGGTAGCATAAGGCGCTCCTGCAAACACTCCTGGGAGTAAGGAAGGATTTGCCATGTCGACGCCAATAATTGAAGGATTCGCCGGGTCGGTGCTTCCTGTAATTGTGACTGATTTATTGACTACTGCGCCAACGTAAGTCCCCCCTGCTACTTCGATTGAGTCCCCAGCCTGCGCAACTTGTACTGCCGGTTGTATTTGCCGGAACGGATTGCCATAGCTGCCATCGCCGGTAGTATCGCTTCCTGTCGGGGAAACATAATATGTTGTTGGCCCAACCGCTCTTGCCACTCCGCTCAAACCAAGCCCAGAAGCAGCGATCGCAGCGGTTACAAAACCAGCTCCCTTCAGAAACTGCTCACGGGACATCACTCCATGGCCCAAACCAGTTCTGTTGTTGTATCCGCTCAAAGCAGATACGGAGTTGCTAATCCCTTTCTTCGGTCCGAATCTATTCATCCTATTTTCCATTTCATTCACCTCGTTTATCAAAGACAGTCTGTCATCCTTGGATGCAGTCACCGCCCAGCTATGGTATCGCCTCTTACCATTAAATAGATTTGTTTTTTATTTTTTTGACAAAAGTGGTTATAACGGATGTTGGGAAATGATTAGATTTCACGACGGAGATATAAAAAATATTGGGGCGGATTTCAACATAGAAAATTGAAAAATGAGAAACTCGAAACGATTCACGGATTAGTAAAAAAGAGTTTGTAGTGTTAAATCCAGATGCGAAAAATCGATTTATATTTAACACTACATAATTTTCGAGAGCAACATCACATTTTTATTCTTTGTCTGCTTTCACATAGCATGTCCAAAATAGATTGGTACCTGGATTTTGTTGATCTGAAATATGCGCCTGCCAAAGACGACGTTGTTGTGCAGTTCTATTTCGAGCCTGAAAAAGGGATAAGCGCAAAAGAGGCATGCGGAAGGATCGCATCTGAATCTTCGACCGGTACGTGGACAACGCTGTTTAAGATGCCTCCGCGCATGAGGAAATTGCAGGCCACAGTATTCGAGATAGACGGGAATTACGTGAAGATTGCTTACCCGATTGGATTATGGGAAGAAGGGAATATGGTCCAGCTCTTATCTGGAATCGCTGGAAATATTTTCGGCATGAAAGCACTGAAGAACCTTCGGCTTATTGACGCAACGCTTCCTCCTGCGTATATCAAGCATTTCAAAGGCCCTCATTTTGGAATGGAAGGGATCCGAAAAATGCTTAAGATTTACAAAAGGCCGCTTACTGGTGCTGTGCCAAAACCAAAAATTGGATTTTCCGCAGCAGAACATGCGCAGATCGGGTTCGAGACCTGGATGGGCGGATTCGATTTTGTGAAAGATGATGAGAATTTAACGTCGACTTCATTCAACCGGTTCAACGATCGCGTGAAATTCATGACAAAGCTCCGTGACAAAGCTGAGAAACTTACTGGTGAGAAAAAGGGCGCATTCATCAACATCACTGCAGACACGGAAACCATGAAGAAACGGGCGCATATGCTTGCGGATTATGGATGGAACTATGCGATGATCGATGTTGTTGTTTGCGGCACATCCTCAGTCATGACATTACGTGATCATTGCTCGGATCTTGGGCTTGCGATCCATGCGCATCGCGCTATGCACGCAGCATTTGACCGGAACCCGAAACATGGGATGACAATGCAATTCTTGGCAAAAATAAACCGGTTGATTGGTGTGAGTCAGATTCATACTGGTACGGCAGTTG
>JBFYLN010000194.1:0-5856 GCA_041305425.1 Microcaldota archaeon
TAACAATCCTTGCGGTTTTTTCGCTTCTATGCATTTGTCTTCCGGATGGCATTCATTCACAGGTAAAAACCCATGCGGGTCCGTTTCGCTAACGCAACTGCTCAATCCCGGACCTCGCAAAACAAGCGCGCCCCGATGCTCAACCGAATTCTTAAAAATCACATCAACATCTTCGATTCGCATCGATATGTTTTTGGAAAGCGATGTGGCAGTCTCAGTATCGATTCTGCCTGCCCTGCGATCGACTATTTTTCCATCCTTTATAGTAGCGAAATTCGCACGGAAGGCTACATCGCCTTCTTTTAGTTCGATCCCTAAACCCAAAGCCTCGAGCGGCCCGCGGCCAGGATAGCAGATCTTCGGCTCATATCCGAGCAATCTAAGGTGTGAGGTATCGCTTCCTGGAACCACGCCTCGCCCAACCGGACTGAGTAACCCGCATACTCCTTTTTTTGCAAGCGAATCGAGATTAGGTATTTTTGCTGCTTGTAATGCTGTCTTTGGAGTAGGCAAATCTCCCAGCCCGTCAATAATTAAAACTATGGCTTTGCTCATGATACCACAGCATTCCATTGGCAGTTAAGGTTATTAACGCTTTCACCCTACTAAATATCGCGGAACTAATTATCAATTGACTCTAGTGGTGATATGGAAAAAACAGACCTCACGCCGATGGTATCGATATTCAGCGAGTTCTTCACCACTATTTATCGGAAAAAAATAGACGAGCTTTTACTTGTCTATCCGACAAAAAAGAGCCTGCACCTGGATTACCTGGCACTTGAAAAATTCGACCCTGAGCTTGCAGACAAGCTTGTGAAAGAACCGGACAATATCATCGAGTCTGCCGAAAGGGCGATCGAGGAAATGAACCTTGCGCTTCCATCCGGGGACAGATTCAAGCCGCATGTCAGATTTGTCGAATTTCCGGCAAACGAACTCCTTATCGAACAGATTGGGTCTAGGAACATCAATGAGCTTGTCGCTTTCAAAGGTGTGGTGACAAAGCGCGCCGAGATCATGCACCGCGTGAAGATCGCAGTGTTCAAATGCCAGATCTGCGACTCCTCCATACGCGTCCCGGTTGTCAAGAATTTCACTCCGCCAAAACGGTGCGACTCATGCAAGAAACTCGCACTTAAGCAGGTTGATGAGGAATCGGATTTTACTGATATACAAAGGGCTGAAGTCCAGGAATTGCTCGAGCGGGTGAAAGGCGGGGCGCCAACTGCCAAGATGGAACTGTTGTTTGAAGATGACCTGGTGAATATGGTGATCCCAGGTGAAAACATCGAGGTCATAGGCATCCTGCGCCTGAAGCCGCCGCTCAAGATGCGGCAAAAGCAGGAGATGATTTATTCGCGCTACCTGGAAATTAACAGCATAAAAAGCCTGAAGAAAGATTTCGAAGAGGTCGAAATTTCGAAAGAAGACGAAACGCGAATAAAGGAATTATCCAAAGATCCCAATATTGAAAAGATATTAGTTGACTCTGTGGCACCTGGGATATATGGCCATGAAGAAGTGAAAAAAGCGATCGCGCTCCAGCTTTTCGGAGGAACGAAAGGGAAAGTGATGAAAGGAGGAGCGCCGATTCGGGATGATATCCATTTGTTGCTGATAGGTGATCCGGGATCGGCTAAATGCGTTAGCGGTGATACTAAGATTGTTCTTGCCGATGGGTCAATCACGCAGATAAAAAAAGTGGTTGAAGAAGTATTGGAAAATGGTGCAAAAAAAGATCCAGAAGGATTCTATGCATTCTCTAACCACGATATCTTATCAATGGGGCTTGATGCAAAAGTCGAAAAAGAAAAGGCGAACGTATTCTGGAAATTAAAATCGCCTGAATATTTATATGAGATTGAAACGTTCACTGGAAAACATTTGACAGTCAGTGCAGAGCATCCATTATTCATAAGCAACAATGGGCAAATCCAATCGATAAAGACCAAGGATGCGAAAAAAGGGGATTTCATCGCTTCGCCTCATGTGCTTCCAGTCAAAGGAACGGATCAAAAAATAAAAATACCGATCCATGGAAAGACCAATGCGAATACCGTGACCCTGCCTAAATACCTGAATGAAGGATTTGCACGGCTTATCGGTTACCTGACCGGCGATGGGTATTTCAGGAGAACATCAAGCTATGAGATTTCGCTTACAAATGCTGACAACGAACTTCTGGATGATTTTATTAGTATCATGAAATCATTCGGACTATCGCCTTATATTAAGAAAAGAATTGGATCGTCTTACGTATCCTGCTTCTCAGTTGATTTGGGCAAAATTTTGGAAAAAATGAATCTGATGCGTGGATCATTCGATAAGCAAGTGCCTGCAGAAATCATGAGGAGCCCTAACAAAATTGTCAAAGAATTCATCAAGGCATATTTTGATTGTGAAGCGCATGTAAGTAAGCAAGGGATAACAGTTGTATCTGCAAGTAAAGACCTTCTTGAAGAGGTAGGTATGCTTCTACTTCGATTTGGAATAATTTCCCAATTGCACGCAACATGGTCCAGGGCAACAAATGCAAAAAACCATCCAAATACAAAATACTGGCGCCTTCAAATGAGCGGAATGAATGCCAAAGCGTATTATGAAAAAATCGGATTCAGCGCGTCTGTAAAAAAGATAGCGATTGCCAAGATCCCAAAAATCTCAAATACAAACATTGACGTTGTGCCGAATCTTAAGAATATTCTAAAGGAAACGCGCGTAGGGCTCAGGTTATCCCAATTCGATTGTATTGTCAAAAGGACAACATACCAGCATTATGAAAGAGGGGATCGGAATCCGTCGTATGAAAAACTGAAAATTGTTGCTAACGTATTTTCGCAGACATATAAAGAAAAAAAGTTGAAGGACGAAAAATTGTACAGGAATATCGTGATTTTGAAGAAAGCCAGCGATGCACATATTTTCTGGGACAAGATTGAATCGATTAAAAAAATAAAATCAAAAGAGGAGTGGATTTATGATTTGCAAGTGGATAAACTCCATAATTTTGTTGCAAACTCCTTGTTTGTCCATAATAGCCGGTTCCTGCAAAGTGTCTCCAATATCGCGCCAAAAAGCATTTATGTGAGTGGTAAAACAGTAAGTTCGGCCGGGCTTACGGTCACGGCAGAAAAGGACGAGCTTGGCGACGGCGGGTGGACACTTAAAGCGGGTGCGCTTGTGCTTGCAAGCGGAGGGACAGCGCAGATTGATGAGTTTGACAAAATTGATGAAACAGACCTTGCCGCACTCCACGAAGCCATGGAATCACAATCACTCTCAGTAGCCAAAGCAGGCATCGTCGCAAAATTCCGCACAAAAACAGCAATACTCGCTGCCGCAAACCCGAAATGGGGGCGATTCGACCAGAATAAAAATCTGGCTGACCAGTTCAACATTCCTCCCACGTTGCTTTCAAGGTTTGATTTGATATTCCCGATCGTGGATGTGCTTGATGAGGAGAAGGACTCAAAGCTCGCGTCGCATATCCTTAACACGCACATGGGCAAGGAAACGGAATCATCTAAGACAACTGTTTCTGTAGATAAAGAGGCGCTCAGGAAATATATCGCATATGCAAGAAGGACTATGAGGCCGCTTCTTTCGCAGGCTGCATCAGATAAGATTAAGGAGTTCTATGTGGATCTGAGAAGACGAGGAAAGGATTCTGGTTCTGTTGCGATCACACCTCGTTACCTTGAAGGCCTTGTACGTTTGGCAGAAGCGAATGCGAAAATGCGTTTCGACGAGAATGTCACTGACAAAGATGCGGAAACCGCAATCAACCTACTCAAATATGTTATGCGCCAAGTGATGACTGACAAATCCACGGGCTTGCTGGATGTTGATACGATCGCAACCGGAAAGCCGAAATCCGAGCGGGAAAAGCTGCAGAAAGTCGATACGATAATGGAGATCATAAGAGAGCACCTGAAATCCCATGATAGCGCTGAAGTGGATGAGATCATTTCAGACGCTGCGTCGTATGATATTGATGAAAGCACTGCAAGAAGGATACTTTCCGAGCTTTTACGCAAAGGCGATATATATGAAAAGGAGCATGGCCATATCCGTATAGTAGGTGAACGGTGATATGAGGCTGGTATTGTTGCTGTTGGGATTTTTTCTCCTTGCGCAATTGCTTGGAATTTTTACCGGGATAATCGTATTGCAGGATTTTGTACATAATCCATTGGTTCAGAACCTTGTTGTAACAAGCGACAGCCAGGATTCTCTGAATGCATTCTTTTTTATCGGATACGTGCTAGTCAGTGCGTTTGTAATTGTTGTTTTGATTCGAAAGCTGAAATTGAATCTCGTTGTCTTCAGGATAATGGAATTCATGATGATCGCGACTTCATCTTCGATTGTATTTTATGCATTCCTTCGTTTTGTGTTCGGTTATGACATCAGTACAATTGGCGGAGCGGTTGTCGGGGTATTGTTTGCAGGGACGAAAATATTTGTTCCCCAATTGAAGAACGCGACAGCAATATTCGCTACTGCAGGAGTCGGGGTTGTGTTTGGGATCTCGCTCGGGATCATACCTATACTTGTTTTCTTATTGTTGCTTTCGATCTATGATTTCATTTCTGTATTTCTGACAAAACACATGGTGGAAATAGCGAATTATGTGATATCAAATGATTTGGCTTTCACTGTGACAGCGAAGACGACGCTTCCGTCGCAGGAAGTGAAGCGTATTGATTTGGGAACAGGAGATTTGATAGCACCGATAATGCTTGAGGTTTCGCTTCTCCAGTTCTCGCCTGTCGCTTCGCTCTTTGTAATGATTGGCTCGCTCGTGTCGATGTTTATTTTCTTGACTCTTGTCTGGCATAAGAAGCTTGTTTTGCCTGCACTTCCGCCAATTGTTCTGGGAATGGTTGCGGGGTTGCTTGTAGGGTTTTTGATGGGATTGTATTAGAGGGGGAAATTATCCGCTTTTCTTAAACACCCTGAAATCTATCGCTACTTGAACAATCCTCGGAGCATACGGCCGAACAATCCTTTCATTTAAAAATTCGACTCTCACACCCGCTTTCTTCGCTTCCTCTTCGATCTTTTTCCGTGGTTCAGTATATGGATCTTCCGAGTTCGCAAACGCGTAGAAATGAATTACTCCGTCATCCTTCACTCCCGCGATCGCGACATCTAAAAATGCATCTGCGGATTTTGGGAGCGGCATGGTTACACGATCAGCAAAATCCCGATATTTCGAAAGCACTACTTCACGCGCATCCCCAAGAATCGCTTTTATGTTTTTGAATTTGTTGAGCTTTATGTTTTCATCCATATACCAAACAGCGTCAGGATTCAACTCGATGGCGACGATCTCCGCATCATGATGAGATTTCGCGATCACAAGAGCGAATGGCCCGACTCCGGCGAATAAAGCAAGAACCCGCTCCTCACTTTTCACAAGATCCGCAATCCGTTTCCTTTCAGTTCCGAGCCGGACCGAGAAATAGACTTTCGAAACATCGAGCTTTATTCGCACTCCGTTCTCTTTGTAAATGGTCTCGGTCCGATCTTCGCCAGCGATAACTTTCAACTTCCGAACCCGGAACTCCCCTTCCATCGGGCCCATTTTCTTTGCAATGACTTTGATGTTTTTATGGACGGAAAGGACTGCTTCGGCAATTTCTTTCTCCTTCGCTTCGAGCGCTTCTGGAATATCAATGATCGCAATATCGCCGATAAGATCAAAGGAAGTGACCAGATCTTCCATCTCGCTCTCGGTCAAAAATCCTGCGAGCGCTTCCTTTATCTTAGAAAACTGCTTTGGCATCTGTTCTGCATCCAGCTCGATAATTTCGAAATCCCCTTTGACCAGCTTAAGAATCGGAAATA
>JBFYLN010000195.1:0-2599 GCA_041305425.1 Microcaldota archaeon
GAAAAACTTCGACAATCAATTATCTTGCATGGAGATCGAGCAACACGACAACCCGAGCCCCGGTATGCAATGCGACTGTTTCCGCGAGCTCCGGATCGTATGTCTGTTCGCTTGTCTTTCCTGAGAACATAACGAAATATCAATACACCTGCGAGGTTCGGATAACCGCATCTCCCGAGCGGGGAATCTTCTGGAACATCATAGACTTCAGGAGCTTCACTGGATTGTTAGGCGGGAACATTCTTGGGATTATGGTTATCATGGGCCTTGCTGCACTTGGAGCAATAGCAAGCCCGGTTGTCGGGATTGTTCTGGCCACGCTTGGTTTTGTGGTCATGATGATATTCAATATTCTTCCGATAAACAACGGGATCATCCCGTATGTTTTGATCGTTGCTGCGGTTGTGGCTTACTCGATATTGAGGGATTAACATGGGAAAATTACTTGACACTGTTATCGCATTGTGCCTGACGTTCTTCGTAGTGGCAATGATGGGAAACAGTGTCATGTATAGCGGTTCGACAAGTGCGAACAAGACGACTTTCAACATGTACTCGCAGCAAGCGAACAACACAGCGGATCTGCTGAATAATGAGAATTATACTTACACAGATACAGGAGATGTCAACGAGAATTTTAAAGTGATAATGAATGACTTGCAGAAGGAAGTCGCAAAATCACAAACCAGCCTGAACGAAGGTGGAATCGACGCGATCCTTTCCGCGTTTGGAATCATGTCCTCTTTCGCGATCGCAGCCGGAAAGATATTATTGACTGTGATTGTTCAGGGTGTAAACCTGACTGCGGGAATAGCGATAAACCTCGGAAGCCTACCAGCTCCGTGGAATGTCCTGGGTGTGATTGGATATATCGCAGGGGTTTTGATACTCGTCTATCTTGTCTTCAAAGTAATTGAGTTCTTGAGGGTTGGTAGTGCATGAGCGCATTTGAAAACGTAACAGATTACACGGATGTATTCACGATTTCCAATACCCTATCAGGCGGGACGCTGGTCTATGCTTTGCTTTTCACGACTAGCATTGCGCTCTTTCTCTCCACGATCCAGTTCGGGAGAAACAAGGCGATCCTTTTCAGTTCATTCATCAGCTTGTTCATTTGCCTGATCCTCGGGAACATGAACCTTCTTGATTATTGGCTCAGTGTGGTTTATCTCGTGATATTCGCAATCGCGTTCTTCATGAACCAGCAAAAGAAAAATGAGTATGGTGGTTAGATTATGGCACTAGAAGAATTTTTCACATCGTCGGCTGTCCTTTCAATCGGAATGATTGCGACATTCATTTAACTTTTCAGCCAGGCGCAGCTAAGCGAATTTTGGAAACATGTATGGCTCGCAGGAGTATTTATGGTTATCTTCCGGGCCCTTGCGATTGAGGCTTGGGGTTGGCAGCATGTGGTTGTTTCAAACGACTTGAGCGATATGACTTACACCACTTCGACAATCCTCATGTACATGGTCGTGTGTGTTTTGGGTTGGCTCATCCTCACGCTTGCATTGTATTGCCTGAAGGGATTGATGG
Source organism: Microcaldota archaeon (assembly GCA_041305425.1). GTDB lineage: Archaea > Micrarchaeota > Micrarchaeia > Anstonellales > Bilamarchaeaceae > CAILMQ01. The sequence continues at coordinate 1,543 of JBFYLN010000195.1, forward strand.
ACGTTGCGACGGGGAAGAACGAATGGCAAAAGCAAGAAGGTCAATCAAGATAGCGGATGAAACATATTCCGCGCTTCGCAAGCTCAGTTCCACATACGATATGCCCATCACTGGCATCCTTCATTATTTCGCATACGAGCTTCCGGCCCGTGATCTCGAAAGGATAGGTGACCACCCACGTTTAAATACTCGGAAACGCCTTCGTTAAGTAGAACATATCATTGCGAAACGGGGTGAAAAACAAAATGCAAATGACATGGAAAGATAAAGTGAACGCGTTTCTCATGAGCAAGAGCAAAGGAAACATCGGGATGAACTCTCTGATTTCCTTCGCAGTGCTGCTTGTGGTCGCTTCGCTGGTTGCGGGTTTCGGAGCTCAGATCCTTACCAGTATCCAGAGTACGATGACCGCGGACACCTCAGCGTACAATGCTACGGGTGCAGGTATCACGGGAATCGCGAACATGACCGGACAGTTCGGTAACCTCGGTTTGATCATATCAGCCGTTGTGATCATCGGATTGCTTGTCGGTGGTTTCATGGTATTCGGTAATAGGGGACGCGAGTAACGTTTCTGACGAATATCTCAAGAGGTTTGGGGGTTGCGACCATAAACCCCCTTTTAAATTTTATCAATATGGTGGAATCATGAGCACTCGGAAAAAAGGATATTGGGATGACTACCTAAAGAATAGTACAACAAGACAACTTACTACGGAATCAGTAACGCTCGGAGTTCCAAGTTGGAGACGCGGAGTCGTTTCGGAATTAAATAAACGTAAAAAACAGTATGGAAACAAATTTGATAAATTTTATGATTGACATGGTCGTGATCTTATGAGTCTATTCGACAAATTGAAAGAAAGCGCAAGACGGAAATTAAATCCTACTCCTACGGAACGAGCTTCAGATCGCGGGATGGAGCTGCGAAATATGGAATAAGATTCTCATTATTATAAAAACAAAGCGAAACTGTCGAATGCCAAATTAAGTTATGAACGTTCTATAAAACAAAGGGGTAGATTAGACCAGATAGGCAAAAAAGATTACAACTTCG